>JADGOO010000052.1 GCA_017882905.1 Acidimicrobiia bacterium
ACCCGGAACGCCCCCGCTGGCATCGATCAGCCTGTCGACCCTGCCCGCGATCCGCACGCTCATGGCGCGCATCGCCTGGCTGCGCGCCACGAACCCCGACCCCGCACTCGTCGACCAGGTCGAGCTGCCCTTTTCGCAGACCGCGATCGAGCTCAAGCAAGACCTCACGAGCCTTCGAGCATCGAGTCAGCGCGCGCTGCTGCGCGGCGTGACGGTGACCATGCGCGAAGCGCCGAGCAGTGAACCGAGCGACCGCAGCGCGTACGTCGACACCACTGCCGGCGAAGAAGTGCGAACCGACATGCACGGCACCGTCGTCTCGACCAAGCCGGTTCCCGCTGCGCACTACCTGTACATGTTGAGCTACTGGACGGGCGGCAACTGGGTCCTCGCCGACATCGCCCAGCTCCATCCCGAGTGGCTCGGCAAGCCATGAACCTCAAGCGCGTCGGCAGACACTCGGCCATCGCCTTCGCCACGCAGCTGATCCTTGTGGTGAGCGCGACCGCGGCGTACGCCGCGGTCGACGGCAGCGGCACGATCGGCGCGCATCAACTCCGCGTGGATCTTCAAGTGCGAATGCCAGGAGGTGGTCTCACCGATGCCCGCGACGCGGGCGCCCCAAGTCCGTTCAGGATTGACGCGGTCGCGGCCAAAGACCACACCGGCCCGCTTCTCGGCGAGTGCCCGGTACCTGGTGTTCCCGGACCGGACCTCACGGGCTGGTGGTGGCACGTGAAGACGATCGACAACGCGACCGGCGTCGTCATCTCGACGGTTCATATTTGCCTGCCGATGCCGTCAGCCAGTTCACCGGAACCGCTCATTCCAGCTCCGCCGACGATCGGCGAGATCTGGGCCGCCGCCGGCCTTCCCGGACCGTCGCTCGGACTGTCGCCCCTTGGCGAAGGCGTCACCGGTCTCGACACGTGGATCTGGGGCGCGAGCCCGAACACGATTCAGATCGCGGCCACGATCGACGGCTACACGATCACCGGCTCCGCGCACGTCGCCAGATACACGTTCGACACCGGTGACGGCACCACGTACGACAGCGTCGGTTCCGGCAACGCCGACAACCCCGCGCTCCTGCACATGTACGAGCGCACCGGCACCTACCCGCTGTCGATCGCAGCCGTGTGGACGGCAACCGTGGCCATCAGCGGACCCGGCTTCGCAGCACGCCCAACTCCGATCGGCGAAGCACTCGAGACCGGGACGTACGACTATCCCGTGGTGCAGGTACGTTCCGTCATCACCGCCTGAGCAGACGTCGCGCGCCAGTTGAAGTTGCAGACGCCACTCGAGCTTCCGACCATCTTCCAGCCCCGTGATGTCCACACCTCCAATCGATCGAGCGTCATCGGTAGCTGGCGTCGTAGGTGTCGTGGCGGCGGAACCACGACATGTCGCCCTCGTGCCAGGGCACCGTGTCACCGCGCTCACGCTCGGCGACACGTCTTGCTCGACCTCGGCGCGGTGACCGAGGTGTTCGGCGTCGACCGCCGCCTCGCGCCGTCGTGGTACGAGTTCTCGATCTGCGCGCACCGCCGCGGCCACCAACGCACGCGGGGCGGTCCTCGGATCAACGTCGATCACGATCTCGACGAGCTGGCCGTGGCCGACACGATCATCGTGCTGCCCGTCGCGCGCTTCATGCACGAACGGCCCGACGATGCCGTGCTCGACGCGTTGAACGCCGCGTCGTCCCGCGGCGCGCGGATCGTGTCGTTGTGTCTCGGCGCGTTCGTCCTCGCCGCGGCCGGGCTGCTGAACGGACGCCGAGCCACGACGCACTGGCCGTTCTGCGGCGCCCTGGCGGAGACCTACCCCGACGTGCAAGTCGTCCCCAATGTGCTCTACCTCGACGAAGGAGACGTCCTGACGTCGGGCGGCGTGGCCGCCGGAATCGACCTGTGCCTGCACCTCGTGCGCAACGACTACGGCGCCGAGGTCGCCAACAACCTCGGTCGCGCGCTCGTCTTCGGCCCCCACCGTGATGGAGGACAGGCCCAGTTCATCGAGCAGTCGGTGCCGAAGACCGACGAGCATCTCGGGCCCGCCCTCGAGTGGGCGCTCGAGAACCTCGACCGCCGCGTCACGATCGATGAGTTCGCAACCGCGGCGAACATGACTCGTCGAAGCTTCTACCGAGCGTTCCGGGCCAGAACCGGGACCACCCCCTACCGCTGGCTCGCCGCGCAACGCGTCTTGCTCGCCTGCCGTCTGCTCGAGACAACACAGCTACCGATCGAACAGATCGCCCGTGACGCCGGGTTCGACGACACATCGGTGCTGCGCAAGCACCTCGCACAACAGACCGCGCTCACGCCAACCGCGTACCGCCGCACCTTCGGGCACACACCGAGGTAGGCACCAGGCGTCAGCGCGGGGGTGGCTGTTGGCCGGTCTCTTCAGACGGGGCGCTCGCTGCCGAAAGGGACTCCGTGGGTTGGGATCTCGAAGGTTCCCTTGCGGGTGAAGGTGGACGGAGCGTCGCGCAATTGGCGCCGGCATCAAGTCACGCCCGGTTACTGCCTGCATTCGGGAACGCGATAATGACGTACCACGCAGGAACGGCCGCGCACTCCGATCGAGTCGGGGCCGCAGCCCGAGCGGTTGGTATCGAGCTCGCACTCGCTGACGAGCAGCTCGAGGTCTTGCACTGGGCGGGTCTGCTCCATGACATCGGCAAGCTCGCAGTCCCAGAGAAGATCCTCAACAAGCGCGGCCGACTCACACCACAGGAGTGGGCCGTGATCGAGCGCCACCCATCGGTGGGTGGGGATCTCCTACACGCGATCTCGCCCGGTCTCCAGCCTGTCGCCACCGCGATCCGCGCACACCACGAGCGATGGGATGGAAGCGGATACCCCGACGGACTCGCGGGCCGCAGCATTCCGTTGGCGGGTCGCATCGTCGCCGTCGCCGACGTCTACGACGCGCTCACCCACCCTCGCTCCTACCGTCCCGAAGCGTTCGCGCCAGCGTTGGCGATCGAGCACCTCACCACCGGTGCCGGTCACCTGTACGACCGGGACGTCGTCGACGCGTTCTGCAACACGCGACGGCGAGCGGCGCACTGACCCGCGATGCCCATCATGAACAGTGATACGTCCGAAGATCACCCGCAGGGCCCGTCCTTGCGATCGGCTCGGGACCTCGCATTCGACGAGCTACCTGTCCTGCCGAGCGTCGTCGTACGGCTGATGAGCTTGAGACCGGAGTCGGAGCAGTTCTTCGAGGAAGTCCTCACCGTCGCGAGCGAAGATCCGGGACTCGCACTGCGCGTGATCCGGACCGCCAACTCGCCGATGTCCGCACCGCGATCTCCGATCACGAGTCTCGACGCGGCAGTCGCTCGGCTGGGCGCCAACCACATTGCCGATCTCGTGACCACGGTCGCGATTGCCCGAGTCTTCATACCCCGCACTCCCGGCGAAACCGAGCTCTGGCTCCACGCCATCGAGGTCGCGACCGCTTGCAGGATCCTCGTCGAACACCTCCACGTCGATGACGTGGCACCCGAACATGCCTACCTCGCCGGCTTGCTCCACGACATCGGTCGCTTCATCCTGTTCGACCAGGCGCCCGAGTTCATCCAAGCCGTCGACGACCTCGCCTGGACGACCCCCGACGAGCTGCTCCAAGCGGAACAACAGATCTGCGGGATCGATCACGCCAAGCTCGGCGGTCGGGTATGTGCGCACTGGGACGTACCCGAACCGATCCTCACGATCGTCAAGAACCACCACCAGCAGGTCGCCGCCGTCTCCCGTCCGGCACGAGCACTCCTCGCCACCGTCAAAGTCGCCGACTGGCTCAGCATCTGGCACCGCGGGCACGACGACGCCGCCGACATGACTGACGCTGCACGGCACGACCTCACAGAGCTCGAGCTCCTGTCCACACACAGATCGGTCGACGCGGTCACGATCGAGCTGGCGAACCTGCTCCCCACTGTCCGCGCGGCGAGCAACCAAGCCGCCAGGAACCTCGGGCTGCGAACGCGCTGAGGCGTGCGTTGGGTACCGCTGCCAGATGGCGCTGCCGTGCGGGTCGTTCGGCACTGTCGACCGACGAGCGGCCAGGCGAGGATCTGAGGTCGTGGACATCGACGCCAACGGACTGGAAGTTCTGGGGCGCAGCGAGTGCTTGGCGCTCCTGAGTGGTCAGCCGGTTGGTCGGATGGTCTTCACCGAGCACGCCATGCCGACCGCTCGGCCGGTGAACTTCTGCTTCGACGGTGACCGCATCCTGGTCCGCACCGGAGTCGGCGCCAAGCTCGACGCGGCGCTCAACAATGCCGTGGTCGCCTTCGAGGTCGACCACTTCAACGAAACGCACGCCGAAGGCTGGAGTGTCATCGTCACCGGCCGCGCCCACACCGCGAGCGCCGACGACATCGACTTGCACCCGCCGGTCACGCCTTGGGCACCACTCGGTAGTGGCCAATACCTCGCGATCGATGTCGAACTCGTCACGGGTCGTCGACTCCCGCGATTGACGTAGACGACCCGCACCGGCCCAGCACTCCACGCCGCCCACCGTATCGGGTGCACCGGCCCGAGGAGGGCTCGGCACGGCGCAACGGCGCTGGAGGTGCTGTCACAGGTGCCTCGTACCGTTGGCTCATGGGTGCCGTTGTTCGATCTGCGAGCCGACTGGTTCGGTGGTCGATCGCCGGTGCGTTGCTGCTTGTCGCTGCGGTCTCACTCACATGGCCCGGCGCTCCCGTCCACCCATTCCCTCGCACCTGCCGCACCATTGCGAACCCTCGCGCCCCCACCGACCCCTCGGCCCCCGCCACCATTCAGCTCTGCTCCCCTGCGGCGCCCACCGACCTCGACGTTGTTGCCTGGATCGCCGTGGTGCTCCTCCTGCTCGCGCCCGATCTCTCGGAGCTGTCGATCGCGCAGGTCGTCACGCTGAAGCGGCGCGTCGACGCGCAGGCCGATCAGCTCGACGCGCACAGCGAGCTCCTCCACGCCACCCAGGCGCAGCTCACCGCCATCGCCACCCAGATCCACATCGGCGCCTCGGCCACCGCCGCGGTCTACGTGGCCACGCAGAGCCCGGAGAGCGTGACCAGCAACGTGGAAGCCGGCCGTCTCGAACCGGCCCGCGCCGCCGCGGCCCGCATCGCGCTGCGCGACATCTTGCGCGCCGCCGCCAACGCGCCGCCGTTCGGTTCGGCCGACTTCCTCCTCTACCTGCGTGTGCCCGATCGCGACCTGCTCGCGCCGCTCGACCTCGACCGCGCCACGAGCGACCTCGACGTGTTCCACATCGGCGCCGGCGCGACCGGCCAGGCCTGGTCGCAACGCACCACACTGGTGGTCACCGGCGAACAGGCGCGTGACGCCACCTACGGACTCACCGGCGAGCAACAGGAGCATTACGCCGCGCTCACGATCGCCGGCGCCACACCCGTGTGGTCGCCCGACGAACGGCTCGCGCCTCCCCTCGCGGTGCTCACCGTCGCCAGCACGGAACCGATCGAGCGCGACCAAGGTCGCGTCGCACGGGCGTGGGGCGAGCATCTCGAGAAGCTGGCCGAGACCGTCGCGGTGATCCTCACCGATGTACTGCGTCTCAGGTCGGCAGTAGCGTGATGTTGGAGGAGATCACCATGGTTGCTCAGCAAACGCAGACCGCGGCGCCACCCCCGCCCCCGTTGCAGCAGTACGAGCCGGCCGACGTGGACCGCCGCAAGGTCGACGACCTCATCAAGGAAGAAGCGCAGCGCCTCGCCGACGCGTTCCGCCCCTTCCAACGCGCCTCCGCCTGACACACCGTCGCGTCGCGGCGACGACCTGAAGCACTCTCGGGCGCCGAGGGCTCAGGACTGGCGTCGGCCCGTCGATGATTCGTCAGACACGCGCGGGCGCACCGGACGTCGGAGCGCGGAGCTACAGAGCGACGTCAGGAGAATCGAACCATGGTGCGGCTCGGAAACCTCAAGGTTGGCGTGCGTCTCGCGGTGGCCTTCGGTCTCGTGGCGCTGCTCGTGGTCGGCATCGCCGGTCTCGGCGCTTCGATCGCCAGCACCCAGCAGGCCGACGCTCGCCGCAGCAACACGGATCTGACGTCCACGCAAGCGATCCGCGATCTGAAGTCGGCCGCGATCAGCGTTGCTGTCGCGGAGAACTCGGTCGCCTACGACTACGCCTCGAAATCAGATCCCAGTGGGGACCTACAGGGTTTGAGTGACGCGCTCGCGTCGTTCACCAACGGCTATGCGACGGTGGCGGCCGCACGACTCGACGGAGCACAGCGCGCGACGCTCACGTCGGCGAAGGATGCCCTCGACGCGTACGCGAGCCAATCGGCGGCGATCAACCGGGATTTCAAGGCGGGAACGCCATCGGCCGTCAAGGCGGCCAACGCCGGCGTCGCGGCGTTGAAGTTCTCGACGGTGACGAACCCGCTCGACATCGTGGCGGCCTCGCTCACCAAGCAAGCGAACCACCGCAACGCGAGCGCCTCTGCCGAGGCGGCCAGCGCACGATCGCACGCGCTGGTCCTCGGGGGAGCTGCGTTGCTGCTTGCTGTCGGATTGGCAGTGACGATCACCCGGTCGATCGCTCGCCCGCTCCGCCGGACCGTCGGCGTCCTTGAAGAGGTCGCGTCGGGCAACCTCACCGTCTCGCTCGACATCGACACGACCGACGAGGTCGGGCACATGAGTCGGGCGTTGAACCGCAGCCTCGAGCGCATGGCAACGACAGTGCGCGACATCACGACATCGGCGGAGACGCTCTCTACGGCGTCGGACGAGTTGATGGTGACATCCATCCAGGTCGGCGCGAACGCCGACGAGACCTCCGTGCAATCTGGGGTTGTGTCGGCTGCGACGGAGGAAGTCTCGAGCTCGGTCGGAACCGTGGTGGCCGCCGTCGAGCAGATGTCGGCATCGATCGCCGAGATCGCGAGGAACACCGAGGATGCGGTGCGAGTGGCCGGGCAAGCGGTCGACAAGGCCGCGACCGCGAACTCGAGCGTGACCAAGCTCGGTGAATCGAGTCTCGAGATCGGCGCGGTCGTGAAGGTGATCAGCGCGATCGCCGAGCAGACGAACCTGCTCGCACTCAACGCCACGATCGAGGCAGCTCGGGCAGGCGAAGCCGGAAGAGGATTCGCGGTCGTTGCCAATGAGGTCAAGGAGCTCGCCTCCGAAACGGCGCGGGCCACCGAGGAGATCAGCCGCAAGATCGAGACGATTCAGGTCGACACGCAACACGCCGTCGTCTCGATCCACGAGATCACCTCCGTGATCGGTGAGATCAACGAGATCCAGAACACGATCGCATCGGCCGTCGAAGAGCAGGCCGCGACGACCAATGAGATCGAGCGCAACGTCGCCGACGCGTCGCGGGCCACCGCTGAGATCGCGCTCAACATCAGCGGCGTCGCCGATGCGGCACGGGGCACTGCCGAGGGAGTTGGCTCGGCCCAGCACGCCGTGTCGGCGCTCAGCCAGCTCGCCGAGGACCTTCGAGGACACGTGCGCGAGTTCCGCTGCTGACCGCGCTCGGAAGGTCTGCACTCCCCTAGCCGGCAGTCGCGCCGACGAGCCGACGTTCGCGCTCGTGAAGTCGGTGCTCGGCGCCGAGCTCGTACAGCATCGCGACGATCTCCAGCGTTGTGATGCCGCCGTCCGGATGGCTTACGAGGCTGATCAGGATTCGTTCACGGTCGGTCATGGTCCCAGTCCTTTGCACTGATGCTGTTGCACTGATGCTGTTGCACTGATGCTCTTGCACTACCTGCATCGACACTTCGCATCCGGCGCGCACGGTCGAAGGTCCCGACTCGGGCCGGCCAATGGTCCACACGGTCTGCGACTTTCCCGTGGGCGTCGATGGGCCGGTGACGACCCCGCCCACGCTGTGGCCGCGCCGACCCGAACGCTCGAGTCCAAGCTTGTGACTTTCGCCCGTAGTCAGATGCAGCTCAGATCTCTACATTGCTCACATGATCCACGCTGTGACGATGACCGCCGCCTACGTCACTTCCAACCGCGAGGTCGTGGCCGCGCTCGTCGGACTGCAGCTGAGATCGGCGCGCGACCAGACGGATCGCTCGCTCTCCTCAGGCCGTGCCGAAGCGGTCCCAGCCGTCGAGGAGCGCTGCGCCTGCGGACGAGTGTTGCACTACCCCGACTCGAGCGTACGCGCCTTCGTGGAGAGCGTGATCCGCGAACGCGGACCGAACGTCATCGCCACGATCGACGACCGCGCCGTTGCGATCCCTCGCCACTACATCGCGTTGCACGGCCTCGACGACGTCGATCCCGACCGGCTCGGCTTCCCCGTCGTCGATCCGCCCATCAGGTCGACGCGCTCATAGCCCGAGCGATGGGACCTGCGGTCGTCGATCGGTGACGTTGGCCTCTGGCTCTCGCCGACTCTCGGGTCCATCGTCGACGTAGACGCGCGACACACGCGTCGTGCCACCCTCGTCGAACGGGGAGGTTCGTGATGGATGCTGTTCGTCGGGTGTTGTTGCTCCCTGAGGTGCGGCGACTGGTCGAGGCCGCACGCCTCGAGCGCGCGTTGCTGCCCGCCGACTCGGCCGAGCGAGACTTCTACCTCGGCGTGGAAGCCGCGGCCGAGGAGCTCTTGCAGCAGGAGCGCACGTCGACCCAAGACACCGCGTGGCTCGACCGGAAGTCGCCGGCGTTCCGCGACGGGTATGTGCGCACCCGCGACGAGCTCGCCGTGGCCGCAACCGCCCGCGAGGCGCCGACCCGTCTGCGTCTGCCCGAGCCGACCGTCGCACGCTGACGGCGGCCGCGCCAACCCTTTGGGAGGTAGCGATGGTCAGCACGTTGGAAACCGAGACGGTGGCCGAAAGGTCACCTGAGTATGAACGAGCTCGCAAGCGAGTAGCGAGAAAGCGCAAGCTCCAAGGCGATCTTGCTGCGTACGTCGTGATCAACGCGTTCTTGATCGGCGTGTGGGCTGTGACCGGGTTCGGGTACTTCTGGCCCGGATGGGTCGAAGCGGGATGGGGCGTGCTCCTGTCGCTCGACGCCTGGAACGTCTACTACCGCAAGCCCATCACCGAGGACGACATCGAACGCGAGCTGCGAAGAGGCATCTGAGGCGGCGCGGCGGCGCTCGCCACGACCAACGGCGCCGCCGCCGCGGCGAACGTATGGTGATCATGTGAGCACTCGCGACCGTCTCGGCTGGTCCGACGACGACGCGACTCGGCTGCCGTTGGCCGTCACACCGGGCAGCAACGGCGAGTACCTCCCCGACCCGCCTACGCCCCACGAGCGCGACATCGCCGCTGCAGCACTCGCGCGCAGCGACGATGCTGCCCGCACGCTCGGCATGGACCGTCGCCGCTTCTTGCAGACCGCGGGCGGGGTGGCGGCCGTGCTCGCCACCATCGATCTCGCGGCCTGCTCGCCGGCCGGTCGGCGCGCCGCAACGCCCTCGACACGATCGGCGACGACCACCACTGCGAGCACGCCCGGCGGCTCGTACACGGTGCCGGAGCCGACGACCGTGGAGGCGTGTGAGCACGCGCTGGCCGGCAACGAGTTCATCTTCGACGTGCACACCCACCACGTGATGCCCGACGGCCCGTGGGTGAAGAACGCACCCGAGACCGTGCAGCTCGTGCTCGGCATGACCCCGCGCTGCACCGCCGCGAATCCGCTCGAATGTGCCAACCGGGCTGTGTACCTGCACGATCTCTTCCTCGCCAGCGACACCACCATGGCGATGCTCACCGACGTGCCCAACTCCGGCCCCGACGACGCGCCGATCCCGTTCCTCGACGCCATCGGTACGCAACAGCTCGCCGCGCAGCTCACGCACGGCGGGGCGCACCGCGTGCTCGTGCACAACCTGGTGGCCCCCAACTTCGGCGACGTGCGCGCACACCTCGACAGCATGCAAGCCGCCGCGCACACCGGCGACGTCGCCGCGTTCAAGGTGTACACCGCGTGGGGCCCGAACGGGCGCGGGTTCTCGCTCACCGATCCTGCGGTTGGCCTCCCCGTGCTCCAACAGGCACACGATCTCGGCGTGCGCGTGTTCGTGTCGCACAAGGGCCTGCCTCTCATGCACTTCGACCCGACGCACAACACTCCCGACGACATCGTGGCCGCGTCGCGCATCTTCCCCGACATGCAGTTCGTGGTGTTCCACGGCGCCTGGAACGCGAACCACGTGGAAGGGCCGTACGACCCGACGTCTCCGCTCGGCATCGACACGTTCCTGCGGGCACTCGACATCCACGGCGTGCCCAAGAACAGCAACGTTTGGGTGGATCTCGCCACCGTGTGGCGCGAGGTGCTCCGCAGCCCCACGACCGCGGCGCACACTGTGGGCAAGCTCCTCGCGCGCGTCGGCGAACGCCGAGTGCTGTGGGGCACCGACGCGGTCTGGTACGGATCGCCGCAAGCACAGATCCAGGCGTTCCGCGCGTTCACCATCTCGCCCGAGTTCCAGGACCGCTTCGGCTACCCCGCGCTCACCCCGGCGTTGAAGGCTCGCATCTTCGGGCTCAACGCCGCCGAGCTCTTCCGCGTGGATCCCACTGCCACCCGCTGCGCGCTCACCACCGACCCGCTCACCGCAGCGCGCCCGGCCGCGGCGCGCCTGCGCAACGACGGCGCCCTCCCCGCCGCGAGCCGCGCCAACGGCCCGATCACCCGTCGCGACGTGCTCACCTGGCTCCGCGATGCAACCGTGCCCTGGACACCGATCTAGCGGGTGGGCGCCTCTCGACGCCGCGGCCCCGGAGCAGTACCGTCCGCGCAGCATCGAGATCGGCCGAAGCGAACCTCGGAGGTCGGCCATGATCACTCGCAAGAACGCGGCCCAGCTCACTCCCGCCGAACAGCGCTACATCGACACCGTCACGCAGCTCAACTCCGGCACGCATCCCACGCCGTACGCGCAGCTCGTCGCCGAGCACGCCGGCGACCTCGAATCGATCCAGAAGCTCGGCTACCAATACGCGTGAGCGACGCCGATCTAAGGCAGAGCGGCGTCGACCTGTTGCGCGAGCGCGTCGAGCTGCTCGGCGATGTAGCGGACGGCTTCACCGTCCATCGTGTCGCGCGGTCGGCGCTGCAGGCCGGGCACCTCGAAGCACTGCACCGAACCGCCGGCATCGGCGCGCCAACCCAAATCGTCTTCCGCGTACAGACCGTGGGCTCGAAACACGGCGATGTTCACGCTCGCCGCCGGCATCGCGTAGCGGAACTGCGCGCGGATCGCAAGCACTTGGAAGATGTCGCGCTCACGCCAGACAGCCGGCAGAGGCCGGTGCAATGTCGTCGACAGCCAACGCCTCGTCATCATCTGCCGGTACCGCAGCGCGTTGCGCACCCGATTCGTGAACCCACTCGCGCGCGCCGCTTCCGTGCCGTCGCTGTCGTGCCGCCGTATGTACGAAGCCGTCGGTCCGTTGATCGACGCGACCACCTGCACCCGCTCGCCGCTCGCTTGGAGCACGCGCGCCATCTCATAGGCGACCAGCGCACCGAAGCAGTACCCCGCCAGCACGTAGGGACCTTCGGGTTGCACGCTGCGGATCTCGCGCACGTAGGCGTTCGCCATCTCCTCCACCGTCGCGTGCACAGGGTCGTGCCCGTACAAGCCCTGCGCCTGCAGTGCGTAGAGCGGTCGATCCCGTGCCGCGAGACACCGCGCCAGCTCGCCGAACAACAAGATCGTTCCCGCACCGCCATGCACGGCGAACAGGGGTCGACGCTGCCCGTGGGTCTGCACCGCAACCAGCGACTTCCACGGCGACGCCGTGTTCACACGCTCGCGCACCGCCGAGGCCAGCGACGCGATCGTCGGGTTGGCGAACACCGCACTCACCGGGAGCTCGACTCCGAGCTCGCGCGCCATGCGGGCGAACAGCCGAGCGGCCACGAGCGACTCGACACCGAGGTCGAAGAAGTCGTCGTGCACTCCGGCTCGGGTGAGCCCGAGCTCGTCTTGCCACAGCGCGGCGAGCCGCGCCTCGACCTCGTCGCGCGGCGCCACGTAGGTGCCGGCGGACCCTCCAACGCTCCAGTCGGGCGCCGGCATGGCGGCGCGATCGATCTTGGCGTTCGGCGTGCGCGGCATTGCGTCGAGCGCGATCACGCGGTTCGGAACCATGTAGTGCGGCAGCACGGTCGCCGCGTAGCGCCGGAGGTCTGCTTCGCTCGGCGCCTCTGCGCCGCTGTGCGCGGTCACGTATGCAACGAGACGTACCTCATCGCGGTCATCGTGCCGCAGCACGACCGCCGCTTCCTTCACCGCGGCGTACTGAGCGAGCACGGTCTCGATCTCGCCGAGCTCGACCCGGAAGCCGTGCAGCTTCACCTGACGGTCGACTCGGTCGACGAACTCGATGCGACCGTCGTCGCGGCGGCGCACGAGGTCGCCGGTGCGGTAGAGGCGCTGATCGAGGGCGCATTCGCGCGCGGCCGGATGCGTCACGAACCGCTCCGCGGTCAGGTCGTCGCGCCCGAGGTAGCCCCGGGCGACGCCACTACCACCGATGTACAGCTCGCCGATCGCTCCGTGTGCAACAGGTTCCCGGTTCGGATCCAGCACGTGCGTCGTGGTGTTCGCGATCGGTCGACCGATGCACACCGGGCCGTGGTCGACCACACGATCGATCGTCGACCACACCGTGGTCTCCGTAGGGCCGTACATGTTCCACAGCTCGCCCACCCGATCGAACAGCGCCGTGGCGAGCTGCGGTGGCAGCGCCTCGCCCCCGCAGAGCACCTTGAGCCGGTGGTCTCCTGGCCAGTCTGCGTCGAGCAGCATGCGCCAGGTGGTCGGCGTCGCTTGCATCACCGTGATGCGATGACGTGTGAGTGCGTCGAACAGCTTGTGCGGATCCGCCGCGGCTGCGCTCGACGCGATCACCAGCGTGGCACCCACCGTGAGGGGGAGCCACAGCTCGAGGCCGGCGATGTCGAACGACAGCGTGGTGATGGCGAGCAGACGATCCGTCGGTGCGAGGCCGGGTTCGACGGCCATCGACGTGAGCAGGTTGTGCAGGCTGTGGTGCTCGACCATCACGCCCTTCGGACGCCCGGTCGAACCCGAGGTGTAGATCACATAGGCGAGGTCGTGACCATCGACGACGACGTTCGGCACGCCGTCGGATGTCGCCGCAATGGTGGGCGCATCCGGCCCGTCGATCACAACGCGGTGTACGCGCGCGTCCACTTCGAACACGCTGTCGGTCGCGGTCTCGGTGATCAACGCGCCAAGATCAGCATCGTCGGTCATCAGGCGCAGTCGAGACGGCGGGAACCGCGGATCGAGCGGAACGTACGCCGCGCCGGCGCGCAGGATCCCGAACAGCGCCACCAGCATGTCGAGCGAACGTTCGAGGCCCACACCGACGAGCGAGCCGCGGCCGACGCCCAATGCACCAAGATGGTTCGCGAACCGGTTCGCTCGCGTCAGCAGATCGGCGTAGGTGAGCACGGTGCCGTCGTCGGCGATCGCCGCGACGCGGTCGGGTGTGCGGGCCGCCTGCGTCTCGACGAGTGCGATCAGTGTGGACCGCTCCTCGGCGCGCGCCGGCGCGGCGAGAGCGACCGTCGTGGTGCCGCGGCGCGAGAGCGGGCCTGACCCGTCGGGTCCGTTCGCAGCCACGAGCCGCTCCTCGCCGGACCGGTTCGCCGCGTGTCGGAGACACGTTCGTGCGATCGGGTCCACTGACGGCCACGAACGTAGGGAGCGCCACCTTCGCGTCGCACTACCGCAAGGTTATGCGGCGCTCTCGCACGACACGCGCCGCTTCAGGCTTTCTCAGTGTCTGAGAGGCTGATGTGCTCAGAGTGTGTCGTGTCGCACAAGTGTCGCCGCCGCGGCTGTGCCGCCCGGCGCCGCTACAGCGACATCACGCGCCGCACGATCTGGTCTTTGACCTCGGTGGGCGTGAGCGAGCTCCACAGCGCGAGCGCCTGCGCGTCGTAGCCGACGAGATAGCGGGCGCGCGGCCAACGAGTGGTGAGCGCGGTCGCGATCGTCTTGGCGCACCGCACGGGATCACCCATGAACGGCTGCCACAACTTCGTGGTGCTCAGCGTGCGGCGGTACGCGCCGTCGTACCGTGAGCCGGTCCGCTTGGCGATCTCGCGCTCGGTCTCTTCCCAGATGCCCGTGCGGAAGCCACCCGGCTCGACGAGCACCACCTTGATGCCGTCGCGCGCCACCTCCATGCGCAACGCGTCGGAGAGCCCTTCGAGCGCGTGCTTCGTGCCCTGGTACCAGCCGGTGAGTGGCGTGGAAGCGCGCCCGTAGATCGACGACACGTTGACGATGCGACCGCCATCGCCGTCGCGCATGTGCGGAATCGCGAGGCGAGCGAGGCGCATCGGCGCGAGCACCATCGTCTCGAACGCGGCACGCGCCTCGTCGTCGGTCACGTCTTCGATCGAACCGGTGATCGAGTAGCCCGCGTTGTTCACCAGCGCGAACGGCCGGTACTCGTCGATCACGCGCGCGCAGCCTTCGGCATCGGTCACGTCGACCAAGACGGTCTCGACCGTCACACTCGCTTCGCGTGCCGCGTCGAGCACCACCGCGGCCTTCGCCTCGGAGCGCACAGTGCCCACCGAACGGAAGCCACGCCTCGCGAGCTCGAGCACGGTTGCGAGCCCGATCCCCGAGTTGGCACCGGTGGTGATGGCCGTTCGCGTGTCGCTCATGCGCCCAGTCTCTCGCAATCACTGCGGCAGCCGCTGCGGGCGCAGTCGACCCGTCCCGACGCGTCAGGGGAACCCGGCCAAGTGCACCACCGTTCGGTAGCGCGATTGTTTAGTGCTAAACTGTGCTGATGCTTCGCTACCAGACTCGCTTCACCGCTCCACTGGATCGCGAGCAGGTGTTCGACGACATCAGCCGCTTCGATCGGGCGTCCGAGTGGGACCCCGGTGTCGAACACGCAGAGTTGCTCACGGCGGAGCCCGTCGCTCAGGGTTCCCGCTTCGCGTTGCGTACGCGCTTCCTCGGTCGCACAGTCCCGTTCGAGTACGAGATCATCGCATTCGAGCCGAGCACACGGGTGGTGCTGCGCGCCGAGAACCCCTTTGTCCGCTCGATCGACACGATCACGTTCGAGTCGGCCGGAGCCGACGCGACCACGATCACCTACGACGCCACACTCGACCCGCGCGGCGCGACGCGTCTCGTCACGCCGCTGCTCGCGCTGGCGTTCCGGCGGATCGGTGATGCCGCCGCCGCTGGTTTGCGTGCTCGTCTCGGTGTGGTGTCGACCGCATGAACGTGGCGCCCGCGATCCGGCGCGGTCTCGATGTGGCGCTCGAGCTCACCGTGGTGGGCAGCTTCAGTCGCATCGGCTACGCAGCGCGCCGCGCGCTCTTCGACTGGGACACCGCGCCGGTCGCCGATCTCTCCGGACGGGTCGCCGTCGTCACCGGCGCAACGAGCGGGCTCGGTCTTGCCGCCGCGCATCTCCTTGCCGAGCGCGGTGCAGATCTCGTGCTCGTGGGGAGAGACGAGGCCCGCACCGAAGCCGCGCGGCGAGCGATCCTGCACGCGCAGCCCGGCAACCACATCGAGACCGTGATCGCCGACCTCGCGTCGCTCGACGCGGTGCGGGCCGGCGCCGCGCAGCTCGCCCGCCTACTCCCGCGCATCGACGTACTGATCCACAACGCGGGGCTCCTCTCCCACGAGCTGCAACGCACCGACGACGGCATCGAGCTCACCGCGCAGGTGCACGTGGTGGCGCCCTTCCTGCTCACTGCCGCGCTCCTCCCCGTGCTGCGCGTGAGCGATACGCCGCGCGTGATCACCGTGTCGTCGGGTGGCATGTACACGCAACGGCTCGACGTGGACGCGCTGGAGACGCCGCCCCAGCCGTTCGACGGCGTGCGCGCCTACGCGAACGCCAAGCGGGCCCAGGTGGTGCTGAACCAGCAATGGACCCAGCATGCCGCGGCACGCGCCATCGCCTTCCATGCGATGCATCCCGGTTGGGCCGACACGCCGGGTGTGCAGTCGTCGCTGCCGAGCTTCCGGCGCGTGATGCGTCCGATCTTGCGCACCGCCGAACAGGGCGCCGACACGATCGCCTGGTTGGCCGGCACACCCGAAGCGCTCGAGTCGAACGGCGACTTCTGGCTCGACCGGCATCGCCGCACCACCACGTGGCTCCCCCAGACGCGCACCGCGCCCATCGAGGCCGAACGGCTGTGGAACTGGTGCCTCGACCGATCGGGCACACGCGAGCTCATCGAAGCAGCGTCGTGAAGATCGCGATCGTCGGCACCGGCGTCTCCGGACTCGTCGCCGCGCACGCGCTCCATCGAGACCACGACGTGACGATCCTCGAAGCCGACACGCGCATCGGCGGCCACGTCAACACGATCGAGGTGGAAGTGGATGGTGCGGCCCACAGCGTCGACACGGGCTTCATCGTGTACAACGAGGCGAACTACCCCGGCTTCGTCGCCTTGCTCGCCGAGCTCGGCGTGGCCACCCAGCCCACCGAGATGAGCTTCGGCGTGAGCGATGCCCGCACCGGCATCGAGTACCGCGGCTCCAACCTCAACACCCTCTTCGCGCAGCGCCGCAACCTGGCCCGGCCGTCGTTCCTGCGACTCCTCACCGAGATCGCCCGCTTCAACCGCGCCGCCCGCCGCCTCGTGGCCCACGAAGCGCACTGGCAGGGCGCCGACCGTCTCGCCCAGCACGACGACGCGAACGACGACGCGGACAACAGCGACGAGACGATCGACGCGTTCCTGGCCCGCGGCCACTACTCGAAGGCGTTCGTCGAGCAGTTCCTCGTGCCGTTCGGGGCGGCCATCTGGTCGGCTGATCCCTCCTCGTTCACGCGCTTCCCGATGCGTTCGTACGCGCGGTTCATGCACAACCACGGCCTGCTCGGCATCACCGCGAACGCGCAGTGGCGCACGATCACCGGCGGTTCCCGCTCGTACGTCGACGCGCTCGTGGCACCGTTCGCGCCGCGGATCCGCCTCTCGACGCGGGTGCACAAGATCGTGACCCACGAGCCGGTCGCAGGCGAGACGGTGATGGAGGTGCTCACCGACCGCGGGCCCGAGTGGTTCGACCGTGTGATCATCGCCGCGCACAGTGATCAGGCACTGGAGATGCTCGGCGACCCCACGCCGGCCGAGCAGTCGGTGCTCGGCGCCATCGGGTACCAACCCAACACTGCCACGTTGCACACCGACGAGCGGATGCTCCCGAAGCAGCCGCGTGCCCGCGCGAGCTGGAACTACGCCGTCGACCCGGGATCGCAGCGCGCCACCGTCACGTACTGGATGAACTCGCTGCAGCGGATCGCATCGACCCGGCCGTTGCTCGTCACCCTCAACCGCACCGACGCCATCGCCCCCGAGCAAGTGCTCGCCGAGATCCTGTACCAGCATCCCGTGTTCGACGCCCCCGCGATGCAGGCCCAACGCCGTCGCCACGAGATCCAGGGTGCGCGCGGCATCTACTTCGCCGGCGCGTACTGGGGCTACGGCTTCCATGAAGACGGTGTGCAGAGCGCACTCGAAGTGGTGCGCGCGATCGAGCGCACCGGATGAGCACGCTCACGGTCTACGAAGGAACCGCACGCCACCGGCGCGTATCGCCCGCGCGCGAGTTCTCCCCGAAGCTGTTCCTCGCCTACCTCGACGTGGACGAGCTCCCGGGATCACTCGACGACATTCCCGGCTGGTCGGGGCGGCGCCGCGCACCGGTGCACTTCCGCCGGCGCGACTTCTTCGACGGCCGCGACCGTCCGCTCGGTGCCGCCGTTCGTGACCTCGTGGAAGCTCGCCTCGGGCGGCGACCGGTTGGGCGCGTGCACCTGCTCGCACAGCTGCGGACGTTCGGCTGGCTCTTCAACCCGATCGCCGTCTACTACTGCTGGGAACGCGACGGGCGGACGCTCGACGCGCTCGTGCTCGAGGTGTCGAACACACCCTGGGGCGAGCGGCACTGGTACGTGCTCGACGCCCGACACGCCAACGGCACCGAGACCACCGCGAAGGCGATGCATGTGTCGCCGTTCCTCCCGATGGACCTCGACTACCGGATCTCCTGGACGCCGCCCGGCCACGACCTGCACCTCACCATCGATGTGGTGCGCGGCGGGACCCCCCTGTTCAGCGCCGCCCTCGCCATGCGCCGCGCCGTGCTCAGTCCGCTCGACGCCGTCACGATCCTGGTGCGCTACCCGCTCGCACCGTTGCGCGTGAGCCTCGGGATCTACCGCCGCGCGCTGACGCTCCTCGCCACCCGGGTTCCCGTCCACCGCCATCCGCGCCGCCAACCGCAGGAGGTCAACTCATGAACCGGCTCGTCGCCGTGTCGCGCCGATCCCGAACCGCTCGCTCGATCGCGAGTCACATGCTGCACCGCGTGCGCGACGGTGTGATCGAGGTCACCGACCCGCTCGCCCGTACGCAATACGGCGAACCCGATTCCAACGCCACCGCACAACCGCTCCGTGCGCACGTCGATGTGCGGGAGCCGCTCGTGTACGAGCGCCTGCTGCGCGGCGGCAGCGTCGGCCTGGGCGAGTCGTACGCCGACGGATGGTGGGACACCGACAACCTCACGGAAGTGCTGCGCATCGCGCTCCGCAGCGTGCACTCGCGCCAGGCACTGCGCAACCGTCTGCACGAGCGGGCGAGCGTGCTCATCGACCCGATCGCTCGACGGCGACGCCCCGACCCTCAGCGCGATGCTCGCAACGTGCGCGCCCATTACGACCTCGGCAACGAGCTCTTCCAACGCTTGCTCGACGAGACGATGGCCTACTCGTGCGCCATCTTCGCCACGCCCGACACCTCGCTCGCCGACGCGTCGACCGCCAAGTTCGACCGCCTGGCGCACATGCTCGACCTCTCGCCGGGTGACCGCGTGCTCGAGATCGGCACCGGCTGGGGAGGATTCGCGATCCACGCCGCGCAGCGCTACGACTGTTCTGTCACCACCACGACGCTCTCGCAACGGCAGTACCAGTACGCGTCGCAGCGCGTACTGGCCGCCGGCCTCGCCGACCGAGTCACAGTGCTGGACGCCGACTATCGAGACCTGCGCGGTACGTTCGACAAGGCGGTCGCGATCGAGATGATCGAGGCGGTCGACTGGCGCGAGTACGGCGTATTCTTCGAGCGCATGGGCAGCCTCCTCGCCGACGACGGCGCCCTCGCGATGCAAGCGATCGTTGCCCCCGACCACAGCTTCGACCGACTGAAGCGCCACACCGACTTCATCAAGGCCGAGATCTTCCCCGGAGGCTGCCTGCCCTCGGTGAAGGCGCTCACGAAGGCCGCGATGCGAGACGGCGGCTTTGCGCTGCGCGAACACAACGACATCGGCCTGCACTACGGCGAGACGCTGCGGCGCTGGCGCGCCAACCTCGATCGCATTGCGGCCGAGCTGCCCGCGCTGGGGCTCGACGAGCGGTTCGCTCGGCTCTGGGCGTTCTACTTCGCGTACTGCGAAGCCGGGTTCGAGGAGCGCTACATCAGCACCGCACAGCTCCTGTACGCGACGCCGGGGTTCAGCCCCCGTCGAGCGAGCGCACCGACGCGATTCAACCGCGAGCCCGTCAGCGTCTGATGCATCGATGACGCGACCGGCGAAGGCGCGCGGCGACGAGCCACTCAGCCTGCAAGAAGCCGCCGACCTCCTCGGCGTGCATTACATGACCGCGTACCGCTACGTGCGCACCGGTCGGCTCGTCGCAACGCGCGACGGCACCAGCTGGGTGGTACCTCGATCGAGCATCGCCGCGCTCGCGGAACCGAAGCCGGCGGGCCGGACCAAACGCGGTGCGCCCCGCCCGCGGCGCGACTACGCCGACGAGCTCGTGGCGCTGCTCATCGACGGCGACGAGGCACAGGCCTGGCGTCTCGTGCAAGACGCGTTGTCGTCGGCGTACACGAACGAGCAGCTCTACCTCGAGATGCTCGGGCCCGCGATGCACGACGTCGGCGACGCATGGGAAGCGGGCCGCATCAGCATCGCGGAAGAGCACCGCGCCACCGCCGTTGCGTACCGGCTCATCGGTCGGCTCGGCCCGACGTTCGCGCGTCGCGGCCCCACTCGCGGATTCATCGTGCTCGGCGCGCCCGCGGGTGATCGCCACGGTCTCGCGACGTCGCTGCTCGCCGACCCGCTGCGCGGTCATGGTTTCACCGTCGCCGATCTCGGAGCCGACACGCCGGCCGCATCGTTTGCGGAGGTGGTCGCCGGAGGCGAGCGCACGCGCGCCGTCGGCATCGTGGCCTCAGTTCCGGTGGGTGATCGCGTGCTGGCTGGAACGGTCGACGCGATCCACTCGATCGGCGACATCGCGGTGCTGCTCGGCGGGCACGCGATCAAGGGCGCCGCGCACGCCACGAAGCTCGGCGCCGACGGCTACTCCGGCTCGGCCGCCGACGCCGTCGCCTGGTTCACGTCCCGCTGATCGATCCGGTCCATACTGGACGTGGCAATCGTGGGGTCCCTGTGCCATGGTGGGCCCATGGCGTCATTCGAAGACTGCTCGCATCCGGGCAGCGAAGGCGCGAACTTCTGCCCGCACTGCGGCGCACGCCTCAGCAGTCCGCCGACCGCCCAGGCGGCCCCGAGCACTCCCGTCGCAAGCGCCGCGCCGCCCGCATCCGCGTCGAGCGGTGAACGGCGCCAGCTCACGGTGCTGTTCTGCGACCTCGTCGGGTCAGCGGAGCTCGGCTCGCGTGTCGACCCGGAGATCTTCCACGACATCGTCGACGCGTACTACAACACCTGCGGCGAGGCGATCGCCCGCTACGACGGCCACATCGCCAACTACCTCGGCGACGGGATCGTGGCGCTCTTCGGCTACCCCTACGCCCACGAAGACAGCGCCGACAATGCAGTGCTCGCCGCGCTTGCGCTGCAAAACGCCATCACCGCAGGGGTGGGCGCCGAGCGGATGCACGGCGAGGCGATCGCGGCACGCGTCGGCATCCACACGGGTCTGGTCATCGTGAGCGTGGTCGGCAGCGTGGAACGACGCGAGATCCACGCGCTCGGCGACGCCGTCAACATCGCGGCGCGCGTGCAAGGCCACGCCGAATCGGGATCGGTGATGATCACCGAGGCGACGCGGCGATTGCTGCGTGCCCCGTTCTCCTTCACGGAACGAGGCCTGGCACCGCTCAAGGGAATCGCGGAACCCGTCGCCTTGTCGCGCGTCGACGCGGCGAGCGCCGCAGCTCCGAGCGCCTCTGCCATCGAGACGCGCCGCGCCGCCATCCCGTTCGTGGGGCGCGACGCGGAACGGGCCCGCATCGCGTCCGCGTGGCGCAGCGCACGCGACGGCGCGGGCCGCAACGTGCTCGTGCGCGGCGAGCCGGGCATCGGCAAGTCTCGACTCGTCGCCCAGGCACACGTCGACATCGGCGCCGACGAGCACCGCTGGATCGAGGTGGAAGCCTCACGCATGCTGCAGCAGTCGGCCTTCATGCTCACGCGCGCGCTGGCGAAGCGGATCCTCGATTGGGGACCCGACACGACGAATGCCGAGGGTCGCGTGCTCCTCGACGCCTCGTTCGTCGCCAGCTCGCCCAACCAGCCCGGCGCGGCCGAGACCCGCCACTTCCTGCGCGACCTGCTCGGGGTCCTCGACGATGACGATTCCGCACCGATCATGTCGAAGGAGCAGGTCCGCAAGCGGATGGTGCGCGCCTACGCCTCGTGGTTGCGCGACCAGCTGCGCCGCCACACGACTGTGCTCGTGGTCGAAGATCTGCACTGGGCCGATCCTTCGTCGATCGAGGTGTTGACCGCTTGCCTCGATGACATCGATGTCGATCACGTGCTCGCGATCTTCACCGCGCGCCTCGAATTCCAAGATCCCTGGTCCGACGGCGCAGCGCATTCGGTGGTGTCGCTCCCGCGCCTCGACGCCGACGAGGCGCGCCAGATCATCCGTCGCAACATCGCCGAAGCGACTCGCACCGCCGAGCTCGTCGACGAGCTCGTAGCCCGCTCCGACGGCGTGCCGCTCTTCGCCGAGGAGCTCGCGCTCGCCTACGTGGATACGGCGACCGACTCCTCGGTCGCGATCCCCGCCACGCTGTACGACTCGTTGATGGCCCGGCTCGATCGCCTGCCCACAGCGAAGCCGCTCGCCCAGCTCGCGGCTGTGTTCGGCCGCGACTTCTCAGCCCACGAGCTCCGGACCGTGTCGGGGTACTCCGCAGATGCCTTCGACAGTGCGCTCGACGAGCTGGTCGGCGCGGATCTCGTAGCGGTCGAACACTACGCGGCGGACGCTCGGTGCCAGTTCCGCCACGCGCTCGTGCAACAAGCCGCCTACGACTCGCTGCTGCATCGGCGCCGCACCGAGGTGCACCGCGCCATCGCCGACATGATGCTCGCCGAGCACGACGCCGCTGTACATCCGCAGCTCGAAGTGATCGCACGCCACCTCACCGAAGCCAACGAAGTGGAACGCGCCATCGACGCGTGGCAACAGGCAGCCGATCGGGCCGCGTCCACGTCCGCGAACCGTGAAGCTGTCACCTTGTACGAATCGGCGCTCACGCTCCTCGAGCAGCTCCCACCGAGCGTGGAGCGCACGAAGCGCGAAGTGACGATTCTCGTCGACAAGCTCGGCTACCACTTCGTCATCGAAGGACCATCGGGTCCGAGTGCCGTGGCCACGTTGGCGCGAGCACGCGAGCTGAGCGCCACGTTGCCGCGCGACGGCTTCCAACATCTCGAGGTGATCGCCAACGCGGTGTCGTTCACGCTCAGTCGCGGCGACCTCGAGACGGCACGAGAGCTCGCTGACGACTTCAGCCGGGCGGCCGAGGAAGCCGGCAGCCAGAGCGCGATCAATCAGGCGCACATCTCGCAGGCGAGCGTGGCACTCAACCATTGCGAGCTCGAACGCGCCGTGCACCACGCCGAGCTCGCATTGCGGCAGCGGGGCTCGCACGAGCATCAGTTCGGCCCGCAGTTCCAGCGCGGGTTCGCGTTGCTGTACGGCGGTATGGCTTCGTGTCTCCTCGGCGACACTGACCGCGCCGACGAGTGGAGCACTGAGCTCATCGGCATTGCCACCCAAGCCGGCGACGATCCCGTTGCCAGCCTCATGGCCACGGTCGGAGCGACCGTGCTCGCCGTATGGCGACGCGATCACGATCAGGTGCAACCCTTGGCCGCGAGCATCGAAGAGACAGGCCGCCTCTTCGGCCTCGACCTGCTCACCGGATGGGGCTGCCTCTACGGCGGCTGGTCGGAGGCGCTCACCGGCGCCGCTGCCGATGGCGCGCAACGGGCCGAACGCGGGCTCGGGATGCACATCGAAGTGCGTCAGCAGCTCGGGATCGCGCACTCCTTCGCTCTGGTGGCCGAAGCACAGCTCTGCGCGGGCGCGTTCGCCGCCGGCATCGCCACCATCGACGACGCGCTGTCGCAACGCGATCACATCCAGCTGCACCACCACACCGCGGAGCTCCTGCGGGTGCGCGCCGCGCTCGGCGATGCCGGCTCCGACCCGGCGGTCGACGTGGAAGCAGATCTGCGCGAATCGATCCGCATCGCCGAAGCCATCGGCGCCCGCCTGCTCCAGCTGCGTTCGCGCGAGCAGTACGCGCGGTGGCTGGTAGCACACGGCGATCGTGCCTCCGCATGTATCACGCTCGAGTCGATCGTCGCCGGCATTCCCGCGTCGCGCTCCGGCGTCGACATCGACGCGGCGCGCACCACCCTCGCCGAGCTCACCCGCTCGACCAGCCGGTCCTGAGGCGAACAGATCGGACATGCGTGGGGCACGCGTCGGCGCATCGGCAGTGGTCGTAGTCGTGGCCGCGAGCGGGATGCTCGCTTGGCGCTGGCAGCAGCGCGGGCCGGATCACGCATCGGTGAGTGCCGCCGTCGGGCGGTTCCGAACATCGTCGACGGCGCCGACAGCGCCGACGTCCGTGGCGCGGAAAGCACCGCGACCCGGCGTCTACATCTACGCCGGTACCGGCGCGGAGTCGCTGTCATTCCTCTCCACGCGACAGGGCCAGGGACCTACGGAGCCGGCGACGGTGACCCTGCTCCCCAACCGCTGCTGGCAGTTCCGCATCGACTTCAACTCCTTCCATCACCAGACCTGGAATCGGTGCTCGACGGGCACACGGAGCACCGAGTCGGGCGGCACCACCGATCAGCGCTTCGACTTCGTCACGTTCAAGACCAGCGAGCACTCCGACATGACCTGCCGGCCGCCGGGCGTGGTCGCCGATCTCGCGGCCGTACCCGGGGCGAGCTCGCCGGTCCGATGCATCGGCCGCTCCCAGACGACGAAGACCACGTTCACGCAAGCCGGTACGGCGGTGTTCGTCGGGCGCGAGACCGTCGTCGTCGGCGGTGTGCGCGTCGCGGCGGTGCACAGACGCGAAGACCTGCACATGACCGGTGACCAGACCGGCGAGGTGCGCATCGACGTCTGGTTCGCGCTGTCCGACTTCCTGCCGTTGAAAGAGGCGCACACGATCCGCGTCGTGTCATCCGCGCCCGCGCCGCTCAACCACGTCACCTACTCAGAACACGGCACCTGGCAGCTCACGTCGTTGACGCCGCGCACGTGACGGCGTGGTCGCTCAAGCGAGCACGTGGCGCGCGTCATCCATCCCGGTAACGAGGTCGTCGAGGGCGAGATCCACGTCGTGTCGCAACGCGACTGTGGCGTGCGAGGCGCACCGCGCCAGCTCGTTGACCGCATGGCGAGCGGTGGCAAGGCGCAGCGCGACATCGTCGGCGAACGCGCCGAGCGGGGACCGGCCGCCGATGAGGGCGTCACCGGCGAGATCGAGCGACTCGAAGCGTGCTTGCAGCGCCGCCGCGTCGTGACGCAGCTGCCGGGCCACGTCGGCCAGGTGCTCGCGGCCCTCGCGTTCCGCTGCGACCACGATCACATCGAGTCGCTCTCGTGCCTGGCCAAAGTGATCGTTCAACGTCTGCATGCTCGCCCCCTGCCATCGGTGGTTCGCAAGCAGTGTGTCGCCCGCACGACTGGACCGGACAGAGCACATCGGCCCGCGGGCTCGGGACGATCGTCCCGTCACGGGCGTCAGCCAGGGCGTCGCGCGCTAGTGCGCGATGCGCCGGCGGCCAAGTCGAGCGAGCGCGAAGCCGCCACTCGCCAAGCCGGCACCGATGAGCGTGACGCCGACGACGTCGCCGCCCGTGAAGGGCAAGGTGCCGGTGTTTCCCTGGCCCTGCGCAGCGGTCGCGGGCCCCTGGTCGCTGCCCGAGCCTGACGACCCACCGGGCTGGCCGTATACGGCCCCGGCTGCGGTTGCCGGCACGAGCACGCCGGCCGCGAGGGCCGCCCCTGCGATATACCGAACGATCATCTTGGTCATCGTGGTTCTCCCGCTTCGCCCATCATGGTTCGACTGTATTGATCGCGCGCGGCGTGTCGAGAGCATTAGGTCCTGGTATCCGGCCTGTTCGCAACGCCTTCGCGGCAGTTGCACCCACTTGTCCCGACGGAACGGCCAAGCTGCACCACTTCCGCGGGCTGCCCACCTGATCCGTCACTCGTCGTCGATGTCGGCGGCGAAGTCGGCCGGATCGAGATCATCGAGGAACGTACGGAACTCGGCCACCGCCTCGTCGATCGTCTCCTCGTCGAGCGCGTCGTCATCGAGGTCGCCGTCGAGGTCGTCGGCGACCACGGCGCCGGCCTCGTCGAGCACCGCTTCACTCACGAAGAGTGGTGCCCCGACCCGCATGGCGAGCGCGATGCCGTCGGACGGTCGGGTATCGACGCGCTGCTGGCCGTGCGGGCCGGTGAGCGCGAGCGAGGCCACGAAGGCACCGTCGCTGAGCTCGGTGACCTCGAGCGCGTCGACACGCGCGTCGAGCTGCTGTACGAGCGCGGCCATCACGTCGTGGGTGAGCGGACGCTGAGGCTGCTCGCCCCCGAGGGCCACAGCGATGGCCACCGCCTCGGAAGCGCCCACGAAGATCGGCAGGATCCGGTGCGGAGCGTCGTCTTCGCGCAACAGCACGAGCGGCGTTCCGGTCGTGCCCTCGAGATGGAGACCAACGAGCTCGACACGCTTCATGCCAGATCACAACCACGCCGTCACACGGGAGATTCCGGGCCGTGGTGCGTGCGGAGGTCCCGGTACGCCCGGGTCTTGTGGCCCTACAGGGCACCGCCGCGAGCACGCGAAGGTGGCTCCACAGGAGGGCATCACCATGACCTTGAACCAGTTGCTCACCTACCTGAGCCGGTCGGCCGCCACCCAGCAGCTCGCCGTGCAGCTCGGTGCCGGACTCGGCGTCCTCGCCATCCGGCCAGTGCCGAGCGCGGCCAGCACGGTGCGAGCGCGGTCGTGACGCTGCCCCGTCCGAGCGCTGAGCTCGAGACACCCGGCGCGCTCGCTCGTCGCGATCCGCTCGATGTCGTCGATCGGGCGCTTGCGTTCGTGGGCACGCGGCGCATACTGGCTCGCTCGGATGTGATGGCGGTCGCGACGATGCTGGCCCACGCGTCGTGCGGCGAGACCGCGACGCTGATCGTGGAGTTCGAGCACTGGACGCGAACACTGCGGGACGAAGTCGCTCAGGCCGTCGACGTGATCGACGCGCTGCTCGACATGCGCCTCGCCCTCACCCGTGCCCCCGCGCCGGCGTGACGATGCTTGACGGGCCGGGCAACCTGTCGGCGTGGTCGGGACGCTGGCCCTCCGCCGCGAAGAATCGCCGCCGCGCCCACAGGGCGACGTAGACGAGCGCGACCAGCGCGGGTACCTCGATGAGCGGGCCGATGACACCGGCCAAGGCCTCGCCCGAGCTGATTCCGAACACGCCGATGGCCACTGCGATCGCCAGCTCGAAGTTGTTGCTCGCGGCCGTGAACGCGATGGTCGTCGTGCGGCTGTATCCGAAGCCCATCCGGCGTCCGAGGAAGAACGCGGCGAACCACATGATCGCGAAGAACGCCAGCAGGGGTAGAGCGATTCGCAGCACATCCCACGGTCGCTGCGTGATTGTGTGGCCCTGCAAGGCGAACAGCACGACCACGGTGAACAGCAATCCGTACAGGGCGATGGGGCCGATGCGCGGCAGGAAACGGGTCTCGTACCACTCGGTTCCCTTGGCTCGTTCACCGACGGTGCGGGTGATGAAGCCTGCGGCGAGCGGAAGGCCGAGGAACACCAACACGACCTTGGCGATCCCCCAGATGGTCACGTCGAGGTGCGCAGTCTCGAGGCCGAGCCAGCCCGGGAGCACTTCGAGGTAGAACCAGGCGAGCACTGCGTAGGCGAGCACTTGGATGATCGCGTCGACGGTCACGAGCACGGCCGCGAGCTCGCGATCGCCGTCCGCGAGGTCGTTCCAGATGAGCACCATCGCGATGCACGGCGCGAGCCCGACGATGATCAGCCCGGTGCGGTAGTGCGGCAGATCGGGAAGCGTCAGCCAGGCGAGCGTGAACATCACGATCGGGCCGATGATCCAGTTGAAGATCATCGCGAGGCCCATCGCCCGCCGGTCGGCGAATGCTTCGCCGACGCGGCCGTACTGCACCTTGGCGAGCACCGGGTACATCATCACGAGCAACCCGACCGCGATCGGCAGTGAGACCGTGCCGATCTGCACCGCGTCGAGCCAATCGTTCAGGCTCGGAATGACCCTGCCCAGCACGATGCCCAGCACCATCGCCGCGCCGATCCACACGGGCAAGAACCGGTTGAGCACGCCGAGCCGTTGCAGCACCGCGGCGTCGTCGACGGGCTGAGTCGCAAGCTGCACGCTCCAACAATGCGACGGACCGCGGCCGGAGCGACAGGGCCCAACGTCCTGCGGCTCCGCCAGAGGGTCACCGGTGTTGGCCGCCGGCCGCCCGAGCCGCGACCTGCCCGAGGGCACCGGAACGCGGGACGTTCGGCCCTGTCGGTCAGATCGCGCGGAGGTCGAGAGTCGGTTCGGAGGTGCCGTGATGATGCACAACTGGAACAATGGCGGCTGGGGTTGGGGAGCCTGGCTCGCAATGGGCTTCATGATGGTGCTGTTCTGGGGCGCCATCGTTGCCGTCATCATCGTGGCGATCCGCTCCTATGGCCACCGTCCCGAGGGCTCGCCGACAAGCGGTGCCGGCACCGAGGATGACGCGCTGCGCGTCCTCGACGCGCGCTTCGCTCGTGGCGAGATCGATGCCGAGGAGTACACGAGTCGCCGCGACCTCTTGCGAAAGCGGTGACCGAGATGCGCTCCCGGCCTGGCGTGGTCACGGCGGCGATCGTCGCTGCGCTTGTGCTCGCTGCCGCGTCGACTGCGGCGTTGGCTTTCGCGGGGGGAGCATTCCGATCACGCTCGTCGGCTCCGAAC
>JADGOO010000053.1 GCA_017882905.1 Acidimicrobiia bacterium
CCCGGACACTGACCCACACGGCGCGCGTCGAGTCGCGTCAGAGCGCGACGATCGCACCCGCCTGCGCGGCCGAGCGGTGGATCGCATCGATCACGTGCATCTCGGCGACGCCGTCGGCAAAGGTCGGCACCGGCACGGCGGCCCGCAACGGCTCGCCGCGCGCGCCCTGCGCGAGCACCTCACACAGGCGGGTGTACGGACCGAGCTCGAGATGCGTGAAGCGGTGGCGCGGATCGTCGCTCGTGTGCGCCATGCCGGGAAGCTCGAGGTCGGCCGGGACCGGAAGCGGCCGCGCACCGTCTCGGTCGGCGATGAAGGCCGCGCCCTCGCGCGTCCACACAGTGCCGAGCGTGCCGGCGACCGCGGTCACACCCCCAGCGTCGTTCGACCACGCCGATGCTGACTGCACCAACACGACCTCCACGCCGCGCCGAGTGGCGGCGCGCAGCGAGAACGAGTCCTCGGCATGATGTGCGGCGTCGCGAGCCGACACCATCGGAAGTGTCGCACTCACCGTGGCCAGCTCGTCATGCAGCCAGGTGCGCACCTGATCGATCACGTGCGAGCCGCTCGCACCGAGCCAGCCACCACCGCGCTGCGGATCGAACCACCATTCGGGCGTCGGAGTCGCGGGATCAGCCGCCAACGCGACAAACCCCACAATCGTGAGCAGGCGCGGATCCCCGATGAGGCCATCGGCGATCGCGCGGCCGATCACGGCGCGATCGAGCGCCCAGCGGAACTCGTGCCCCACGAGGTGTGTGACCCCGGCGGCGTCGGCGGCGTCGAGCATCGCTTCGGCCTCGATGCCATCGAGCGCGAAGGGCTTCTCGCACAGAACGTGCAGCCCCGCTCGCGCGGCTTCGATCGCATGGGCAGCATGCGCATACGGAGGCGAAGCGATCGTGATGGCATCGACGCCGAGCCGGTGCGCATCGGCGATCGACGTGACCGCGTGCTTGATTCCGGCCCGCTCGGCGCGGCGCTGCGTCTTGGCGGCGTCCCTTCCGACCAGCGCCACCACATCGAAGCCCGCGGCGCGCAAGGCAGGAACATGCACGCGACAGCCGAACCCGCTCCCCACGACGGCGGCGCGCGGCATCTAGTAGCCCTCGTCGCGATCGATCACATGCAACAGCGGCTCACCGGCAACGTAGCGATGCATGTTGTCCACGAAGATCTCGATTGCTGCGTCGAAGAACGCCGTCGACGACCACGAGGAATGCGGCGTGAGGAACACCCGCGGGTGCGCGTAGAGCCAGTGATCGGCGGGCAGCGGCTCGGGTGTCACGGTGTCGAGCGACGCCCGGGCGACCCGGCCGTCGTCGAGCGCGGCGCGCAACGCGTCCTGATCGACGAGCGTGCCACGCGCGATGTTCACCACGTGTACACCCGGCTTCACCTTCGCGAACGCGTCGGCGTCGAGCAAGTGGCGAGTGCGGGCCGTACCGGGAGCCGCGAGGACGAGGTGGTCGGCAAGGGCGAGGATCTCGTCGAGATCGGCGGTGACGCGCGCGCCGGCGACGGGCGAACCGGCCCCCACGTGGCGCCGGAGCGCGAGCACCTCCATGTCGAATGCGAGCGCGAGCCGCGCCACACGCCCCCCGATGCCACCGATCCCCACGAGCCCGAGCGTCTTGCCGGCGAGCGCGTCCATGCGCTGGAAGTTCCAATGCTTTGGGGCTTCGGTCAGCCAGTTGTCCGGCAGGTTCTTCTCGAAGCACAGCATCGCGGTGAGCACGTACTCGCTGATCGGCACCGCGCTCGCACCGCGGGCGCAGGTGACGATCGGCGCGGCGAGGATCTCCTCGCCGATGCCGTCGAACCCGGTACCCGAGAGCTGCACCCACTGCACGCCGCGGCGCACCGCGAGGGCAGCATGCTGACCCCAGCCGCCGAACAGCACATCGCCGTCCACCCCGTCGGGGATGCCCTGGCCGATCTCGACCACATCGACATCGGGGAACTCGGCACGCAGGCGATCGGTTGCCTGGCCGATCTCGTTGAAGATCCGCACGGTCGGGCACGCTACGCGTTGCCGAGCGCGTCGGGCCACGCCACGTGGCCCGACCGACTCGACGCGCTGCGCCCTCGGTCAGGTCGCGGTGACCACGATCACGTCGACCTCGGGCTCATCGGCATCCCAGAGCAGCGCCCAGAGCACACCGCCGATGATCGCACCTGCGATCGGCGCGACCCAGAACAGCCACAGCTGCTTGAACGCCCAACCACCCACGAAGATCGCCTGCGAGAGCGAGCGCGCCGGGTTCACCGAGGTGTTCGTGACCGGGATCGAGATGAGGTGGATGAGCGTGAGTGCGAGCCCGATCGCGACGGGCGCCGCGGCCGTGGTTGCCCGACCGTGGGTGGCACCGAGGATCACCAGGATGAAGATCGCGGTGAGCACGAGCTCCGACACGAACGCGGCACCCACCTTGTAGCCACCGGGCGAATGGCTCCCGTAGCCGTTCGCCGCGAAGCCCGACGCCTTCAGGTCGAAGCCCGACTTGCCGTTCGCGATCACCGCGATGATCGCCGCACCACCGATCGCACCGAGGCACTGCGCGACCACATAACCGAGTACGTCACGCGCCTCGAACTTCTTGGCGATCCACAAGCCCACCGTGACCGCCGGGTTGAAGTGACCACCGGAGATCGGGCCCAGCGCGTACGCGCCGGTGAGCACCGTGAGACCGAACGCGAACGCGACGCCGAGGAAGCCGACCTTGTCACCGGCCAACACCGCCGTGCCGCACCCGCCGAGCACCAACCAGAGCGTGCCGAGGAACTCGGCACCGAGCTTGCGAGGGTTCATCGCCACGCCTCCCGGAGCGTTGTCGTGCCACTGAGACACGATCAGCACTGAGCGTTGCACAACTCGCGAAGCCGTTGCGAGAGCCGTCGGCGGAGCGTCTCGTGCTCAGAGTGGCAGATCGAACGCGTCGAGCGCCTCCATCGCGCTGATGCACCGTCGGGTGAGCGCGTGACACAGCTCGAGGTGGCGGGGATCCTCCACGGTAAGTGAGCCGCCGGCCACCACCGGATACACGAACCCGAAGCGGGTGGCCTGGCGGTACATCGCGACGGCCCACTCGCGATCGGGCCGAACGCCGGCGGCGGCCAGCGCGTCGAGATACACGTCGAGTGCCTTCATGTACTCGGCCGTGCTCGACAGGTCGAGGCTCTGCGTGACGAGGTAGGCGACGTCGCGCGGCCCGACCGATCGGTCGATCAGCTGCCAGTCGACCGCGATCACATCCGGTTCTCCGTTGTCGCCGTCGCCGGCACCGAAGAAGAGGTTGTCGAGCCGCCAGTCGGCGTGCGAGAGCGTGAGAGGGCCGTCGCACAGCGCGCCGAAGATCGCCGACACGTTGGCGCTGTATCCATCGCCGAGTGCGCGCACCGCCGGAGTGAGCAGGTCAGCCATGTAGTCCTGCACCACAGGCCAGCCGGCATCGAACGCCATCTGCACCGCAAACGGGTAGGGGTCGTCGACGAGGCGCAACAGCCAGGGATGCGCGTCGAAACGCGGGCTCTCCCACCACGCGGCGTGCAGTCGAGCCAAGGTGCGCAACGCGGGTTCGGCTTCGTCGAGTCCGCAGCCCGCGATCTGGTCGAGCTGCACACCGCGCGCCGACACGTCTTCGAGGACCAGCACCGTGTCTTGGGTCTCGGCATCGAAATCTGCGTAGTAGCACGCGGGATGGCCGATCGGCGTCGACTCGGACAGCTCCTTGTAGAAGCCGGCTTCCCGCCCGTACATGTTGAGGACAGTGGCGACGAACCGGCTCTCCGCCCCGGCCGCGGCGAGCTTCGCGACCACACGCGCGGGATGGTCACCGCTGCTCCACGCGAGCTCGACGCGAAAGAGCTGGCCGACGAGACCTACACCCACACCGAGCGGTTCTGCGGTGACGCTCGTACACCGGTCACCGTTGCCGAGCGCGTCGGTGAACCACTGCGCGGTGAGCTCGGCCGCCGAGTTCGGGATCGACACCATCGAAGGACTCCTCGGTGAGATGCGATTGGTTCAGTCGGACTGGTGGTCGACGCCCGCGAGCAGCCACTCGGTCATGCGCCGCGGCGACTCGACGAGCAACGGGAACGCAACGTCGCGGGCCGGCATCCGCACGTGGCGCTTGTCGCGCTCGATCGCGCCGACGATGGCGCGCACGACCGCGTCGACATCGAGGTCGACGGTGAGCCGGAGCCGGCGAAGGCGTTCGAGAGCCCGACGCGTCGGCGCGTGCGAACGCAAGCTCTCGATCATCGTCCCCTCGAACGGACCGAGCTCGACGAGCGTCACGCCGATCGGTAGGCCACGCAGCTCGGCGCGCAGCACCGCGCTGAAGTGACTCAAACCGGCCTTCGATGCGGAGTACGCCGTGACACCAGGTATGGCGTTCGTGCCGGCGAGCGAACTGATGTTCACGATCTGGCCGCGACCGCGCTCGATCATGGCCGGCAACATCGCGCGCGCGAGCAACACCGGCGCGAGCAGGTTCACATTGAAGAGCTGCACGACGTCATCGGTCGCCACGTCGGTGAGCCGGCCGGCAAGATCGATGCCTGCGTTGTTCACGAGCACGTCGACCGGACCGTCGGCCTCGATCGCGCGCGCGAGCCGCTCGATCCCGGTGGCGTCGCTGAGGTCGCACGGGTAGGCGTCGCCGCCGAGCTCAGCAGCGAGCTTCCCGATCGCTTCGGCACTTCGGGCGACCAACGCGACACGCGCGCCACGCGCCGCGGCGGCGTTCGCCAGTCGTTCACCGAGCCCGCGAGATGCACCCGTGACCACGACACGAGTGCCGTCGAGCCTCACGACGCCCGATCCTTGGCCACCTCGTCGAGCAGCTCGTACTCGTCGCCCGTATCGACCCAATCCTCGAACTGGATCACGCCGATCTCGGTGAACCGGTCGCGGAGCCAGCCGTCGCCGGCGTCGAGCAGTCCGAGCTTCTTGCAGTTCGGCACGATCTTCGAGAACAGCGCCGACTGGAACTGGTTCTCCTCACGGGGGAGCTCGAGGATCAGCTTGACCATCGCCCGCACATCCACGCCGAGACGCTCCCATACCTCTTGGTGGATGAAGCGGTCACGCATGCGGATCGCGGCCTCGAACGCAAACTCCTGGCGTTCGCGGATCTCCGCGCCCGAGAGGCCGGCGTAGTACTCCTGCAGCGAGAGCACCCCGAACGCCACGTGGCGCGCTTCGTCGCTCATCACGTAGCGCAGCAGCTGCTTGCACAACGGCTCGGTCGTGAGCTGGTGCATGAAGCCGAACGCGGCGAGCGCCAGCCCTTCGACCATGATCTGCATGCCGAGGTACGTCATGTCCCAACGACTGTCGGCGATGATGTCGTCAAGCAGCGACTGCAGGTGTGCATTGATCGGGTAGTGCCCGTGCAGCTTCTCGTCGAGGTAGCGGCCGAACACCTCCACATGGCGCGCTTCATCGACCACCTGCGTGGCCGCGTAGTACTTCGCGTCGATCCACGGCACCGTCTCGACGATCTTCGCGGTGCAGATCAACGCGCCCTGCTCGCCATGCAGGAACTGGCTCATCCGGTGGTTCAGTACTTCGATCGTGTAACGGTTCCACTCGGCTGGACCCCACGACCGCAGCGGCGAGTCGTCGCGCTCGGTGAGGCGGGCGACGAACCGGGCCCGTGCGTCGCGACCGGAGATCTCCGCAGCCACCTTCTCGGGATCGACGTCGGTGTCCCACGGCAGGTCGGTCGATGCGTTCCACTGCGACGTCTTGGCCTTCTCGTAGAGCTTCGAGAGCGCGCCCCGGCTCCGCTCGTAGTCCCACGTGAAGAGCGCCTCGGGCTCGTTCGCGACGCTGTGCGAGATCGCACCCTCGTCGGTGTTGACCATGGCGAGGACCTTCTCGACATCGGCGTCGACGGTCGACATCACGCCCTCCCCTGCTCCGGCCGGATTCGCCGCGAAGGTCTAGCGCGGATCAGTGGGGGCTGTCAGCGACCGCCGCCGCGACCAACGGGCCGATCCCCGTCCCGTACTGCGCGTCGACCCGCGCAAACGACCGGGCGACGAGCGGGGCCAGTGGCGGGCCGACCGGCACGAGCGCAGGGTCGGGCGCGATGCGCACCGAACCACCGGTGGCCGACGGCCCGATCGACACCTCGCCGACCGCCTCGTCGTGCGTCGTGACCGTCTCGTCGAAGCGGCGAGTGACCCAAGCGGCCACGCTCCCCCACCGGGTCGCTTCGGCGGCCGGGAGGATGGCTGCTTCGAGCTCGGCCGCACACAGCTCTGCGGCGTCTCCGGCGACGGCGCGCATGTGCGCGAGCTGGAACCCGAGCCGTGGAACCACGACGGTGGCGTAGCTCAGCGCGGCGCCGAAGCGGGTGTTGAGCTCGGTCGGCACGAAGCCGTCGGAGGTGGCGATGCCGTCGACGGTGAAGGCGCCGCGGAGCCCGGCGTGCTCGGCGAGCCATGCACCCACGCGGCTCGCCACCTCGCGCATCTCGTCACGCCGAGCGCGCGGTGCGTCCCAGAACGTTGCGCAGCCCGCGTAGACGAACTCGTCGGCTTCGGGATGATCCGGTGGCCGCTGAAAGACGACCATCTCGACGGGTCGGAAGACTGCAACGCCGTCGTCGGTCACGAAGCCGTGGATGCTGCACGCCACACCGTCGAAGAAGGCCATGATGCGCGTCCGTGCCCCTTGCTGCGCGAAGAACTCGATCGCGCGCTGCTCGTGCTCGGCGGTGCGCACCCAGCGCACGTGGCTTCCGCCACCGGTGAAGCCGCCAGTTGCATCGCCCGACCACACGGTGCCTCGTCCACGATCGAGCGCGCGAGCAGCGGCCCGCAGGTCGCCGGCCGCGTCGATCACGACGTGCTCGGCGACGCGCACGCCCGCAGCCATGAAGATCGCGTCGCAGATGGTCTTGTCCTCGAGGGCCGCCCACGACTCCGGGCGGGCGCCGTACGTGGGCCGCCCGTCGATGTCGCCCGCCTCGAGGAACACCGGTACGAGCACCAGGGCTCGGTGCTGCGGGTCGAACGCGTCGAGCGCATGGCGAGCGTCGACCGGAAGCGATGCGAGCAGCTGCTTCACCGCGCGGATCTCGCCGACCACACCGTCGGCGGCGAGCCCCACGACATGCCAGTCGGCGTCGTCGCGCGACGGCAGCGGCCCGTTCCCGACGTTCGGCGCCAACACGAACACACGGCGCGCGCCGAGCCCGCGCAGCACCTCCACCCAGCGCTTCGTGCCCGCCAGCTCGAAGCCGGCAAGGATCACGTCGCGACCATCGACGAGCGCCGCGTTGGCGGCCTCGCATGCGTCGACGATGGTGCTGACGTCGTCGCCGAGATCGGCGTTCGAGCTCGTCATGCCCACCGACGGTAACGGGCGACGGAACGCTGCGACTCGCGAGTTTCGGCCGCGCCCGGCTCAGACGGAGCGGGTGACGGCGCGGGTCGGCCCGAAGCTGTGCAACGCCAGCGCGTGCAGGTTGCCGAGCCCGCCGTTGACGATCACGAGCATGTGCTCGGGAGACTCCACGAGGTGCACGATGCCCTGCTCGTCGACGCGCCCGTTCTCCTCGTGGGCGACACGATGCGGCGCCGGCCACCACTCCACGGGCAGCGCCGCGTACTCCCACAGCTTGCGCTGCACGACCTCGATGTCGGGATACGACTTGGCGATCAGATCCGCCCACGGCGGCGCGATCGCCACCATGATCTCCGCGCCGTGATGCGCGCCGATGAACGCGTTCGTGCCGATGAACGCGAGCGACTTGCCGATGATCTCGAGCAGCGCGACGCCGTCTTGGGCGACGATGTCAGCGATGTCGATCGTGCCCGTGACGTTGTGCACCGTCACGCCGCTCTGACCCGGCGCGAGACCGCGCCGCTCCCCGAGCGAACCCCACGGTGAGCGCTCTTCCCATTCGGCGACGCACACGCCGCTCACGCGACCAGGCTGGCCGAACACGCTCTTCGAGTTGAGGCCCACGCGCTGGCCACCGACGTTGCGCATGATGAGGCGCGTCGCGCGCCCGATCGACGCGCCCGGCCCGGCCTCGCCGCCGTAGCAGCCCGGACCCATCGGGATCTTGAGGCCGTGACGCACCGGACCGTGCACGAACATGCCCGGGACCACACAACACGTGGTGGTGTTGAGCGCGAAGAGGTTGAACTGTGGGTCGAGCATGGCGTCGAGCGCGGCGAGCAGCAACGGCATCGACTCGGGTGGGGCACCCGCCATCACCGCGTTGATCGCGACCTTTTCGATCGTCGCCCGCCCGTTCTTGGGCGGCACGGCACCGAGCACCTCGTCGGGAAACCGGCCGCTCGCCTTGGTCCATTCGCGCACCCGTGCTTCGGTCGGCGGCACGAGCGGGAGCCCGTCACCGAAGCCCGCGTCGGTGGCGAGCTTGAGGAACTTGTACGCATCGTCGTCGACCTCGATGCGGTCGGACGCGAGCCAGTCGATCGTGCAGCCTTCGGGGCCGCAGTCGACCCGACTCGCGATCTCGCTCTCGAGGTCGCTCGTGTCAGTCATCGTCGACCCCCAACGTGTCGAGCAGCGTCGACCAGTGTGCGCGCGCGATCTCGCGCACCTCTGGCTCGGGGCGCGACTCCAACGGATACGGCAACACGAGGACGCGCAGGCCGGCGCGGCCCGCGTTGGCGGCCATCGTGTTGGCGAGCTGTTCGAACTCCGCTGTGACCACGACGACCGCCGTGGACCCCGTGTTCGCGACCTCGACGGTGTCGTGAACGCTCCACGAGGTGCAGGAGCCTCAATTGCCCAGGCCGACGATGCCGATGTCGACCTCGGCGGCGAACTCGGCGAGCTCGGCAAAGGTCTGATCGCCACCCTCGCCGATGCGATTGCCCGCGACCCAGGGCCGCACCGTGGCGCCCGCGGCTTCGAGCAGCGGGATCCACTCCTGGAGCACCCATTCGTAGGAGTGCCAGGCGTGGTCGAAGCGCACCCCGACCACCTTGCCCGCCAGCGTGCCCGCGGGCGGACCGGGATCGGGGTCGACCTGCGGCGGCGCGGCGACCGGATCGAGGATGCGAATGCGTGCCATGAGCCTCGAGACTACCGTCCGCGACTGACACCAATGTCAGGTACGCGACCGACCGCGTGACCCGCACTCGGAAGGACGGGGCGCCTAAGGCACCAGGCCGCCGATGCCGCCAACCGCGTCGCACATCCACACGGAACCGAAGAGACCCGACGGCGCTCCCCCGGTGACCTTGTTGTTGCTGATCTGGA
>JADGOO010000054.1 GCA_017882905.1 Acidimicrobiia bacterium
CGCCGATCCCACACACGCGCCTCGGCCAGTTCGCCGACCTGATCGTCGTGGCCCCGGCGACCGCCAAGCTCCTCGGCAAGTACGCAGCCGGCATCTCCGACGACCTGCTCACGGCCACCCTGCTCGCGACCAGGGCGCCGGTGCTCGTATGCCCGGCGATGCACACCGAGATGTGGGAGCACCCGGCCGTGCAGGAGAACCTCGCGGTGCTGCGCCGCCGCGGCGTGCACGTGGTCGAACCCGAGTCGGGCCGCCTCGCCGGTGGCGATGTCGGCGCCGGCCGCCTCGCCGACCCCGCCCGTATCGTGGAGGCCGCGCTGGCGCTGCTCGCGTCGTCCACCAGAAGTGACGATGGCCCGCAGCTCACGGGGCTCCACGTCGTGGTCACCGCAGGCGGCACACGCGAAGCGATCGACCCGGTGCGCTTCATCGGCAATCGGTCGAGCGGCAAGATGGGCCACGCGGTCGCGGCCGCTGCCGCCCGGGCCGGCGCCGTCGTCACGCTCGTGACCACGCAGGCCAACACCGCCCCGGGCGGCGTCGAGGTCGTGGCCGTCGAGTCGGCCCAACAGATGCACGATGCCGTGATGGAACGCGCGTCGGAGGCCGACGTGGTCGTGATGACGGCTGCGGTCGCCGACTTCCGGCCCAAAGCGCCGGCCGATCAGAAGATCAAGAAGGGCGACGGCGTCCCCGAGATCGTGCTCGAGCCCACGCCCGACATCCTCGCCGCGCTGGGTGCCGCCAAGCGCCCCGGTCAGGTGCTCGTCGGCTTCGCCGCCGAGACGGAGCGCCTCCGCGAGCACGCGGCCGACAAGCTCGCGCGCAAGCATGTCGACCTCATGGTCGCCAACGACGTCTCGGCAGCCGATTCGGGCTTCGAGGTCGACACCAACCGGGCTGTTCTGCTTGAATCGTCCGGCTCGATCGACGAGCTGCCGTTGCTCACGAAGGACGCGCTCGCAGTCGAGATCTGCGGGCGGATCAGCGCGCTGCTCAGGCGCCGCGCGTCAGAAGGGACTGGTAAGTGACCAAGCACGTCTTCACGTCGGAGTCCGTCACCGAGGGACACCCCGACAAGATGGCCGACCAGATCAGTGACGCGGTGCTCGACGCGGTGCTCGCCGACGACCCCACGGGTCGCGTGGCGTGCGAGACGCTCGTCACCACCGGGCTGTGCGTGGTCGCCGGTGAGATCTCCACGGTGAGCCGTCCCGACATCGCGCGCATCGCGCGCGACACGATCTGCGGCATCGGCTACACCGACGCCGCGTTCGGCATCGACGGCAAGACGTGCGGCGTGCTCGTGAGCCTCGACGAGCAGTCGTCCGACATCGCCATGGGGGTCGACAAGGCCTTCGAGCAGCGCGCCGGCACCGGTGACTCCTACGACGAGGTCGGCGCGGGCGACCAGGGCATGATGTTCGGGTACGCCTGCGACGACACCGCCGAGCTCATGCCGATGCCGATCTGGTTGGCGCACACGCTTGCCGCCAAGCTCGCCGAGGTGCGGCGCATGCAGGTCGTCGACTTCCTGCGCCCCGACGCCAAGACGCAGGTGTCGATCACCTACGAAGACGGTGTTCCGAAGCACCTCAACACCGTGTTGATCTCCACGCAGCACAGCCCGACGGCGTCGATCGAGGGCGACATCCGTCCCGCACTGATCGAGCATGTGATCAGGCCGTGCCTGCCCGAGCAGTTCGCCGACGACGACTTCGAGATCTTCGTGAACCCGACCGGCGCGTTCGTGCTGGGTGGCCCGCACGCCGACTGCGGCCTCACCGGTCGCAAGATCATCGTCGACACGTACGGCGGCATGGCCCGCCACGGAGGCGGCGCCTTCAGCGGCAAGGACCCGACAAAGGTCGACCGCTCGGCCGCGTACGCCACCCGCCAGATCGCCAAGTCGATCGTGGCCGCGGGGTTGGCCCGGCGCTGCGAGGCGCAGGTCGCGTACGCGATCGGCGTGGCCCGCCCGGTGTCGATCATGGTCGACACGTTCGGGACGGGCAAGGTGACCGACGAGCGTCTCGAAGATCTGGTGCGCGAGGTGTTCGACATGCGCCCCGCCGCGATCATCGAGCGACTCGACCTGCGCCGCCCGATCTTCCAGCGCACCGCGGCGTACGGTCACTTCGGCCGCACCGACACCCACGGCGGCTTCACCTGGGAGCAGACCGAGCCTTACGCGTCACAGCTCCGCAAGCTCGCCGAGTAGCGCGGCGTCGCCAACCCAATGCCCCTGGGGGCGCGAGCGCAGCGAGCGGGGGTGGAGAACGCCCCCGACTCCGAGCGCCCGGTGCCCGAGACTTACGAGGGCGTGTGTCGGGTGCTGCCCGATGTGCGCGCCATCGAGCGCACGTTCGATTACCTCGTCCCGGCCGAGCTCGCGCCGGCGGTGCGGGTCGGGTCGATCGTGCGCGTCGATCTGCACGGGCGGCGCGTCCGCGGTTGGGTGGTTGCCGTCGACGTGGTGGCCGAGGTGGCCGCGGCGCGGCTGCGGCCGCTGCGCTCGGTGTCGTCGGTCGGTCCGCCGGCCGACGTCGTCGAGCTGTGCTCGGCCACCGCGTATCGCTACGCAGGCCCGGCAGCGCCGTTGCTGCGCGCGGCATCTCCGGCCAACAACGTGACGCCTGGGTCCGTGGCGCTGCGGCCCGCGGGTACGAGTCCGGGTGGCGCACCGCTCGCGCCGGCCGCGACCGACGTGGAGCGCGCCGGTGATCTGCTGGCGCAGTCCCGTGGTGAACGAGGCGTGACGGTGCTGCGCTGGCCGCCGTTGTCGGATCGGCGCCGCCTCGTCTCCCAGCTGATCGGCTCCACGGGTTCCACGATCGTCGTCGTGGCCGACGGCGCGCGTGCCCTCGCGTTCACGAGCTGGCTGCGGGCCCGAGGCACTCGTGTCGCGCTGTTGCACTCGGAAGCATCGGCGGGCGATCGCACGGCTGCGTGGCGTGACGCCGCCGCGGGTGGGATCGTGGTGGTGGGTGGTCGCATGGCCGCGTTC
>JADGOO010000055.1 GCA_017882905.1 Acidimicrobiia bacterium
CGTCGCGCAGTCGATCGACCCGGAACGTGCGCCAGTCTTCGCGGTCGACATCGAACGCGAGCAGATACCAGCGGCGGGTCAACACGACGAGGCGGTACGGCTCCACGTAGCGCAGCGATTCCGCACCGTCTCGCGCCCGGTACGCGAACGCGATGCGGACCTCATCACGACACGCGCCCGCCACCACGTCGAGCACCTCGGGCGCAATCGCATTCGAGGTGCTGCGCCATTCGCTGGGCACCGTCGCGACTCGGAGCGCTTCGGCGCGGTGGCGCAGCTGTGGGGGCATCAACGACAGCGCCTTGGCGAGCGCGCGCACCGACGACTCCGCGACGCCTGCAACCGCGCTGTCGGTCGCGGCGTGCAGACCGACCACCAGCGCGACGGCTTCGTCGTCGTCGAGCATGAGCGGGGGGAGCGCGGCGCCGGCGCGCAGCTGGTAGCCGCCGCCGACGCCGCGCGCGGCCTCCACCGGATACCCCAGGTCGCGGAGCCGCTCGACGTCGCGCCGCAACGTGCGGGGCGACACCTCCAAGCGAGCTGAGAGCTCGTTCCCGGCCCAGTACGGGCGCGCTTCCAGGAGCGACAGCAGGGCGAGCGTGCGGGCGCCGGTTCCGGCCATGCGGCCAGTTTCTCACCCTTGCGGTCAGAAACTGGCTGCAATCGTTCGTACGGTCATCTCGAGCCGCTCACGCTGGCGGACGGAACGAACCGGAGGACTCAGATGCGCGACCAGACCATCAGCCGAGAGCGTCGGGATCTGCTCGAGACGCTCGACAAGCACCGCGGCTTCCTGCGCCAGACGATCGACGGCATGACCGAGGAGCAGGCGAGAACGACCAGCACGGCGAGCGCGCTCTGCCTCGCGGCGATCGTGAAGCACGTGACCGCGGTCGAGCGCACCTGGCGCGAGTTCATCTGCGTGGGCGCGCAGGCGTTCGCGCATTCGTCGCCCGAGAGCTACGCCGCTGAATGGGCGGTCGGCGCCGACCAGACGGTGGCCGGCTTGCTCACCGCGTACGCCGCCGAGGCGGCCCAGACCGATGCTGTCGTGGTGTCGGTACCGGATCTCGACGCCGAGCACCTGCTGCCGGAAGCGCCGTGGTTCCCGGCCGGCGCCGCGTGGTCGGCTCGGCGCGTGGTGCTGCACCTCATCGCGGAGACGGCACAGCACGCCGGACACGCCGACATCATCCGGGAGACGATCGACGGCGCCAAGACGATGGGTTGATCGCCGGCCTTGGCCTGCCGTCAGACGGCGAGCGTGTAGCGAACGAGCTGATCGAAGCTGATTCTGCCCTGGTCGTCTCGGCAGCGCTCGACCGCCTCGAACACGCCCGCCTTGACGGCAGGAAGGTCGGTGGCCGGGATCGCTTCCCAGAACTGGCGTTGGCCGACCGACATCGACCACCGGTGCCAGTGCTCGGCGTCGTCGAACCGCGGCGACACGGTGCGCGTCTCGATGCCCACGGCGCTTCCGGTCGGTCCAACGCGGTTCGCGATCTGGAACAGGGCGCGCCGCGTCCGCAGCCGATGTCGGCGGCGCGCTCACCGGCGCGCGGTGCGAGCTCGTCGACGAGACCGGCCGCGATCGGCCGGAAGAACTCGACACCCACCATGTCGTACTCGGCCGCGAGACGGTCGAACAGGGCGGCAACCGGTGAATCGGAGTTCATCGAGTCATGTTGGTGTGCGCGCGTCGAATACGGCGTACACCGAACGAGTGGAGGTGGCGGGAGTCGAACCCGCGTCTCCCGAACTCTCCGTGGGGCTTCTCCGAGCGCAGCCGTTGATTTGATCTCGAGCTCAGGCCGCCCAGCGGCAGGCTGCCAGTGCTCCAGCCTCGTTGGGTGTCCTGACCGGCCCCGAGGCCGTGCCGGTCAGTAAGTCACTCAATATGGTGCCGCATCCCGACCCGAGTGGCTGGGGCCGGGGCGACATCACCGCCTAAGCGGCGAGGGCCAAGTTGTCGTTGGCAGGTATCAGTTGTCCCGGCTCTTTTGCGACGTTCCGGGGACGTCGGCTCGCTTCACCCACTTCGATCTTCGAGATCGAAGCCACGCACCCCCTTGTCAACGACGCCGGCCCGCAGATGCGTGAAACCGGTCCAGCGCCAACCCACAGTCTACCGCCCCCACACCATCGTCGAACCGGCGTGACTCGGTCGCCCTATGCGCTGTCGAGTCACGCAAGTTGAAGGTCGGGGGGGTGGGGGCTAGTCGCGGAGGCCTTTCATGGCTCGCTCCGTCTCGCGCTTGGCGTCGCGCTCGGCCATCGCCTGGCGCTTGTCGTAGTGCGCCTTGCCGCGCGCCACGGCCAGCTCCACCTTCACCCGTCCGTCGAGGAAGTACACGCGCAACGGCACGAGCGTCATGCCCTTGTCCTGGCCGGCCCGCTCGAGCTCGACGATCTCCTTGTGGTGCAACAGCAGCTTGCGCACCCGCAGCGGATCGGGCGGCGACGTGTGCGCGAACGGATAGGGCGCGATGTGCATGCCGTGCAGCCACACCTCGCCGTCGGTGACCCGCGCGTACGCGTCTTGCAGGTTGGCGCGGCCTTCGCGCAGCGACTTCACCTCGGCGCCGACGAGCACGACGCCGGCTTCGTACACGTCCTCCACGAAGTAGTCGTGGCGCGCGCGACGGTTCGTGATGACCGTCTTGTCGCCGCGCGGGTTTGCCATAGAGCGAGCAAGGCTAATGGGGCCCTGCAGGGGCCGGCCCCGGGATCAGTCCTGGGCGCCGGCGGCGCCGCTCATCGCGCCCATGCGCTGCTCGGCTGTCTCGCGCTTGCGTCCGACGGGCGAGGTCGCGGTGGCGGCGCCGAGACCCCACACGGGCATGTTGGCGTAGACGCACTCGGCCCGATCGGGCGATACCGCGTAGGTCTCGTGCCACACGCCCACGTCGCCCGACGCGCCGATCTTGCGGTTGAAGCGTCGCCACGGTTCGAGGTGCGGGAGGTCGGGGTCCTTGGCGAAGCGGTACAGGTGGTCGAGCGAACGGAAGTAGCAGACCTGGAACGGATGGCCCGACAGCATGCCGCCCTGCACGTGCAGCAGGCCCAGGTCGGGTTCGCCTTGCAGCTTGCGCAGCATTCGCGGCATCGCCACGAACGGCGCCCACCACTTCCAGACCTTCCACGGCTTGTTGAACCGCATCCCGATCAGGAACACCACTATGTCGCCGTCGACGTCGGCCGTGAAGCGGCCGGGTTGCACCTTTGCCATTCGGTTCTGCCTCCGTGATCGGCCGTCCGATGGAACTATAACGCTGTTATACTCTGGTCCGTGCCCCCCCGCAAGAGCCAGCTCACTGGTGAACCGCTCCGCGTCGCCCTGCTCGACGCGGCCGGGCACCTGCTGCGCGCCGAGGGACCACACGCACTCTCCACCCGGCGTCTCGCCGCCGCGGTGGGCACGTCGACGCAGTCGATCTACACGCTCTTTGGCGCCAAGGACGGTGTGGTGCGCGCCATGTACCGCGAGGGCTTCGCTCGTCTCGCGGCGCGCATGCGGGCGGTCGCGCAGACCGACGACCCGCTGCTCGACCTCTACAACCTCGGTCTCGCCTACCGCGACGCGGCGCTCGCGAGCCCGCACCTGTACGACGTGATGTTCGGCCGTCCGGTCGCCGAGTTCGAGTGCGACGACGACGACCGTGTCATTGCGCGGGTCACGCACGAGTCGCTGCGCGACGGCATCGCGCGCGGCGTGGAGGCAGGGTGGATCGTGGGTGACCCCGACCGCATCGCGATCCATCTGTGGGTCACGAGCCACGGCTTCGTGAGCCTCGAGCTCGCCGGCTACCTCGACGGCGACGCGCAGGAGCGCGAAGACGCGCACCACGAGCTGCTGGTTGCGTCACTCGCGCCGTTCCTCGTGCCGAACCCACCGCCGGAAGCCCGCCTCCGATCCCGACCCTGACCAGGCTCTTGCTCGGGGGTCAGGCTCCGGCGCGCACGGAGACCTCGCCGGCCGCCACTCGCGTCTCGTACACCGGCTGCGCGGTCACGGCCGGCCCGCGCTCGACCCGTCCGTCGCGCAACGCGAAGCGGCTGCCGTGCCACGGACACTCGAGTCCGTCACCCACGACCTTGCCGTCGGCGAGCGGACCGCCCGCGTGGGAGCACACTCCAGCCATCGCGCACACGCCGCCGGCGCGGCGCACGACCGCGATCGACGCGTCGCCCGCCGTCGCGGCACGCGGCTGATCGAGGAAAAGCTCGTCGGCATGGGCCACACCGTGCCAATTGCCGTCGGTCGCCATCGGAACCTCGTGGTCGACGCCGACACCACGCGCGAACGAAAGGTGCCCACCGATCGCACCCGCGCCAGCGAGGAGTCCGAGTCCGGCCGTCGACCAGAGCACGCCGCGCCCGTGGTGACCCTTGCGCCGCGCCTGCCACGACTTCCACTCGCACATGATCCCGGCGGTGTTGCCCACCGCATGCACGATGCCCATGCGGCGGTCGCGCTGCTCGGCGCCGTTCCAATCGGCGAGACCGGCGAGCGCAGTCGGCAGCGCCAACAGCAGCCCGAGGCCCGTGAGGCGCTGCGCGGCGGGCTTGGCGCGTGGCCCACCGACCACGTCGAGGATCCCCGCCGACGTCCACACGCCGAGCGGCGCATCGGTGAGCACCGGATGCAGCCGGTGCCCGATGACCGCGCCACTCAACAGACGGCTCGCAGCGTCGTCGCGCGTGATCGACCGGGCGGCGCGGGCGAACAGGGGATCGAACCGATCGAGCACTCGCAGCTCGCCGATGGCATCGATGGTGCGCGGCAACAGGGACTGATCCATACGTCGGGCTCTACCCAGACTGTGCCCGTCGCTCAACGTCGAGGCGGTCGCGGTCGATAACCCACAGGCGCCGGATGACGGGGGAGCCGTGACCGCCGAGATCGAGGCCCGCCTCGCAGAGCTACGCGCGCGTGCCGCGGCGCGCACGCCACAACGCCAGCCGCAACACCCGGCTCGACGCGCCCGGCGCGCCTGGGCCGCGGCGTCGGGCGGCGCGCTCGTGGCGCTCGTGGGCGGCATCGCGGCCGCGGCGCCCGCGCCGGCCGCGCACGCTCGCGCCGGTGGAGCACGCGTTCCGCCGCCCACCGCGCCGGAGTCGTCGCCGACGGGAGCACGCGTGTCGCCCACGACCGCCCGGCCGTCGTCGGCGCGTGGCACCGGGCCGGTCCCGTCGCCTGCGACTCATGAGACGGTCCCGTTGCCGCCGATCGGGCCGGCACCCACCACCACGGCGCGGCCCCCCGGTCCGGGCGCGACCGCGCCGCTTGCCCCGACGACCGGCAACGTTCCTGGACCGACGCCTCCGTCGTCCGTTGCCGGCGCGCCGCCCACGACCGGCCCGCGCGACACGCTGCCGCCGACGACGCGCGCCACGACCACGACGACTGCGCCGCCGGCCCCGACCACGACGACCACGGTCGTCACGCCGACAACCACGAGCGGCGGCAGCTGACCGTGGATCCGCAGCATCTCGACTGGTACGTGGTGCGCGCCAGCGGGTTGCTGGCGTGGGGTCTCGTGAGTGCGTCGGTGCTCTACGGGCTCACGCACTCGAGTCGCGCGCTGCGCACACCCCGCCCCGCGTGGATGCTCGATCTGCACCGCTTCATCGCCGGGATGGCGTGCCTCGCAACGATGTTGCACGTCGCCGCCTTGCTGTTCGACAGCTTCGTGGGCTTCAGCGTGTTCGACGTCGTGGTCCCGTTCGCGAGCCGCTACCGACCCGTTCCGCTCGCGTGGGGCATCATCGCCGCCGAGCTCCTCCTGATCGTGGAGCTCACGTCGCTGATGATGCACCGGATCCCGCGCCGGCTGTGGCACGCGATCCACGTCGCCAGCTTCGTGGTCTTCGTCGCGGCCACCGGCCATGCGCTCACGGCCGGTACCGATCGCCATTCGCCGATCGTGGTCGGCTTCGCCATCGCCGTGTCGGCCGCGACGCTGGCCGGTGCGGTCGCTCGCGTCGTCCTGCGCAGGCGGGCGCCGCGTCGCGGGGCGACGCCACTCGGCGCGTGGTCACCGGCTCCGCCTACGCTCGCCCCACTCGAGACGGCGATCGAGGAGGTGGTGCGCAATGGAGCAGCTCGCGGTCGGCGTGTGGCGCGCCATGGACACCACCGCGGCAGCGTGCCACGCGGCACTCCTCGATGAATGGGCCCCCGAGGTGCTCGCCACCGAGCCGGTCGAGGCGCTCACGATCAACATCGCCGACATCGATCAGGGCATCTACGCGCAGGCGCCCGACGAGCGCGGCTTGGTCCCGAACGCCGACGCGCTGATCGTGCTCGGTCTTGAGCGGGCGCACGATCTCGACGACCTACCTGTGCGCGACCCGCTCCACAAGGTGTCCCGTCGTGTCGACGTGTGGCGTGTGCTGAGCTACCAGCGCAAGGGCGACGAGCCCGCTGCCTCGCCCGCGCCGACGCCGGGCATCAAGTTCGTTTCGTTCATGCAGCGCGCGGAAGCCTTGAGCCACGAGCAGTTCGTGCGCTACTGGACCGAGCGGCACACGCCACTTGCAGTCGAACGTCATGTCGGGCTGTGGCGCTACGTGCAACACGTGGTGCGACGCGCGTACACGCCGGGTGGACGCGCCATCGATGGCATCGCCGAGCTCCACTTCCGCACTCGTGAAGACTTCGAGCAACGGTTCTTCGACTCCGACGAGGGCCGGCGCCTGATCATGGCCGACGTGACCCGATTCATGCGGCGCGATTGGTCGCAGGCCGCATTGATGACCGAGCACGTATTGCGAGCGCCGGCATCACAGACGTAGCAGTACGGTTCGCGGCATGGTCCTTGCCGCGCAGCACGAGGCCCTCGCGGCCGAGGTCGACCGAATGCACACCACGCTCCTCGATGTCGACTGGCACGCGCCGGTTCGCACCTGTGGCGACTGGGACGTGCTCGAGCTCGTCACCCATCTCGGCATGATCCATCGGTGGGCCGCACGGCTCGTGCGCGAGCGGGCCACGGAACGCATCGACCGAGCCACGATGGACTTCGATCTCCCGGCCGATGTGAGCGGCAAGCGCGACGGCGACGGCTACGCCGAATGGTTCGCCGCGGGCGGCGCGCAGCTCGTCGACGCCGTGCGCGCCGCCGACCCCGATGAGCCGATGTGGGCATGGGGTGCCGATCAACATGTGCGATTCTGGACGCGCCGACAGCTCCACGAGACAGCGGTGCATCACGCCGACCTCCGGCTCGCGGTCGGGCTCACGCCACCGCTCACCGTCGACGCGCCCGTCGCGGCCGACGGGATCGACGAGCTGCTCGACAACCTGCCCGCGGCGGGCTACTTCGTTCCCGGCGTGGCCGAGCTGCGCGGCAACGGCGAGACCATCCACCTGCATGCCACCGGCACGCCGGAGGGCGAGTGGATCATCCGGCTCGATCCTGACGGCTTCCGCTACGAGCACGGCCACGACAAGAGCACCGTGGCGGTACGCGCGTTGATCGGTGACCTGCTGCTCCTGATCATGAACCGACGGTCGCTCGACGCCGACGCCGCTTCGTTCGAGGTGTTCGGTGATCGGGCGCTGCTCGACCACTGGCTCGCGAAGGCCACGCTGTAACACACTGGTCCCGTGCCGATCCGCAATCGCGTCACCGAGCTGCTCGGTGTGGAACATCCGATCATCCAGGCCCCGATGGGTTGGATCGCGCGGGCGCAGCTCGCCAGCGCGGTGAGCAACGCCGGCGGCCTCGGGGTGATCGAGACGTCGTCGGGCCAGATCGAGGCCGTGCGCGCCGAGATGCACAAGATGCACGACCTCACCGACAAGCCGTGGGGCGTGAACATCGCGCAGCTGTTCGTGCGCGATCCACGCGAGGTGATCGACCTCGTGGTCGAGGAGGGCGTGCGGTTCGTCACCACGTCGGCGGGCGACCCCACGAAGCACACCGACGCGCTGCACGAGGCGGGCATCACCGTGTTCCACGTGGTGCCGTCGTTGCGTGCCGCGATGAAGGCGCTCGCGGCGGGTGTCGACGGCCTCGTGGTGGAGGGCAACGAGGGCGGCGGCTTCAAGGCGCCCACCGGTGCCGCATCGATGGTGCTCCTGCCACTCGTGGCATCGAAGGTCGACGTGCCGATCATCGCGGCCGGGGGGATCTGCGACGGGCGGTCGATGGCGGCTGCATTCGTGTTGGGAGCCGAGGGCGTGCAGATGGGCACGCGCATGGTGTCGGCCGCGGAGTCGCCGATCCACGACAACTGGAAGCAGCTGATCGTCGCATCGACCGAGAACGACACGCTGCTGCTCAACCAGGACGCGCCGCCCGCGTTGCGAGTGTTGCGCACCGAGACAGCGACGCGCATGGCGCGTGGTGAGCAACGCGCGTCGATCGGAAACCTCGACGCCGTGATGGACCTCTACTTCGGCGGCGACATGGAGGCCGCCTTCGCGCTCGGCGGCCAGGTCGCCGGCCGCATCGACGCGGTGATCCCCGTCGCGCAGGTGATCGCGGAGACGATCGCCGAGTTCGAAACAACGATCCGCGCGATGCAGCACCTCGTCGAATGACACCTGCGCTCGGCCGCACGTGCGAGCGCCAGCGAGCCGTCACGCCGTGCGAGCCGGCGAGTGCCGACGAACTCCGGTGCCACCAGGACAGACGCCCAGGGGCGCGAGGCGCAGGCCGAGCGGGGAGGTTGGCGCGATCAGACGCTGCCGCTGGCAAGCACGCGCAGCACGCCTTGGCCGGTCCCCCAGCGCGAGTTCGCGACCGCTTGGGCCACGCCTTGCGCGTCGTTGCCGCGCTGCAGCGCCGCGATGATGTTCCCGTAGAGCCCGTTCTCGAGCGCGCCGACAGTGGTGTCGACACCGGCCTGGTAGCTACCGAAGTTCTTGACGCCCACCGAGTTGAACTGCGATTCGCCGGGTTGGTTGCTCGAGCGCACGGTGGCGAGCGGGTTGAAGCTGGCCCGGGTGCCCTCGGCCATCTGCCAGGCGACCATGGCGCGCACGTTGTCGGCCGTCACGGGCGCGCCGATGCGGGTGAGCACGTCTCGAGCGAACTGCTCCCGCGCCGCCTTCGACCGCATGTCTCCGTCGGCCGGGATGGCGCCCGGCGTCGGACCCGTCGCGAGTGCGCTCGGGTCGGTGGTGGGGCTGCCCGAGCTGTTGGCGCCCACGCCCGAGAGCACCGACGCGAAGTCGCTGGTCCCGCCACTGCTGCCGCCGCTACCGACTGCGCTGCTCGTGCTCGCGCCGGAGCCGAGGGGGCCGATCGCCGGGGGAGCGAACTGGGCCTGGATCGCGGCGATCCGCGCCTGCACGTCGGCGAGGCCGTCGAGTCCGTTCATCGGAGATCCGATCGGCCGACCAGGCCCCGGCTTGAGGTGGACGCAGCCCGCTAATGTCCCGCTGCCGGCCAGCAACGAGACGACGAAAGCGACGTTCCCCATGGCAGTGCAGGGCTCGATCCTCGGTCATCCCGTCACTCGCAAGGAAGACCCCGGGATCCTCACGGGCGTCACGAGGTACTTCGACGATCTGCGGTTCGACGGCATGGCGCACGTGGCGTTCGTGCGCTCGACCATGCCGCACGCCCGGTTGCTGGGCGTCGACGTGAGCGATGCGAGCACGATGCCGGGCGTGGTGGCCGTCTACACGGCCGACAACCTCGCGCTCGACGCGCACCACGGCTTCGTCATGTTGCCGCCCACGATGAACCGTCCGCCGATCGCCAAGGACAAGGTGCGCTTCGTCGGCGACATCGTCGCCGCCATCGTCGCCGAGACCAAGGCGCAGGCGAACGACGCGGCCGAGACCGTCATCGTCGACTACGACCCGCTGCCCGCCGCGGTCGACATCGAGACGGCGCTCGCCGACGGCGCGCCCGTGGTCCACGAGGAGAACCCCACCGGCAACCTCGCGTTCGGCGCACAGATGATGGGCATGGGCGCGCCCGTCGAAGGCCTCTTCGACGACGCCGACGTGGTGATCGAGGGTCGCTTCCACAACCAGCGCGTGGCCGGCATCCCGATGGAGCCGAACGGCATCGTGGCCGTGCCCGAATCCGACGGCACGCTCACCACCTGGATTCCCACGCAGGCCCCGAACTCGATCCATGGCGAGCTCGCCGGCGCACTCGGTCTCGAGCCCGCGAACCTGCGCGTGCGCACGGCCGCCGTCGGTGGCGGCTTCGGTCCGAAGGCCGCGTTCAGCGTGGAGTTCATCATCGCGGGCAAGGCCGCGATGGCGCTCGGGCGTCCGGTGAAGTGGACCGAGACGCGCAGCGAGAACATGCTCTCGATGGTGCAGGGTCGCGGCCAGGTGCAGTACGTGTCGATGGGCCTGAAGCGCGACGGCACGATCACGGGGCTCAAGGTGAACCTGTTCGCCGAGGCGGGCGCCTACCCGGCGATCGGCGCGTTCCTGCCCTTCTTCACGCACACGATGAGCGGCGGCGTGTACGCCATCCCGAAGATCGAGTTCAACTGGTCGGCGGTGATCACGAACACGACCACCACCGGCGCGTACCGGGGCGCGGGCCGTCCCGAGGCCACGCAGCTGCTCGAGCGGATCATCGACATGGCCGCCGACGAGCTCAACATCGACCCGGTCGACATCCGGCGCAAGAACCTGCTGCCCAAGTTCGAGGCTCCGGGTTCGATGGCGGCGAGCGGTCTGGCGATGTACGACACCGGCGACTACGAGGTGGCCCTCGACGCGGTGCTCGCGCACGCCGACTACACGCAGCTGCGTGCCGACCAGGCGGCGCGTCGCGCGAGTGGCGCCACGAAGCAGCTCGGCATCGGGCTCTCCACCTACATCGAGATCACGGCGCCTGCGGGCATGCACGTGGAGTGGGGCGCGGTCGAGGTGCTCGACGACGGCTCGGCCAAGGCGTACGTGGGCACGAGCGCGCACGGCCAGGGTCACGAGACCGCGTTCGCGATGATCGTGCAGGAGCTGCTCGGCATCCCGATGGACAAGGTGCAGCTGATCCAGAGCGACACCGCGCTCATCCCGAAGGGTTCCGGCACGCTCGGCAGCCGTTCACTGCAGACCGCGGGGAGCGCGGTGTGGCGGGCGAGTGAGGGCGTGCTCGACAAGGCCAAGCAGCTCGCCGCGCAGCTGCTCGAAGCGAACGCCGACGACATCGTGATCGGCGAGGGTGGCCTGCAGGTGGCCGGTGTGCCGTCGAAGCTGGTGGCGTGGGGCGAGCTCTCGGCCAAGGCCAAGGGCTCCGGCATCGAAGGGCTCGACCAGGGCCTGCGCCACGAGCTCGACTTCGACGCCGGCTCGTCGAGCTTCCCGTTCGGCGCGCACATCGCGGTGGTCGAGGTCGACACCGAGACGGGGCGCGTCGAGCTGCTGCGCCACATCGCGGTCGACGACTGCGGTCGCATCCTCAACCCGTTGCTCGTCAACGGTCAGCAGCACGGCGGCATCGCCCAGGGCATCGCGCAGGCGCTCTACGAGTGGATGCAGTACGACGCCGACGGCAACCCGATCACCACGAACCTGATGGACTACGCGATGCCGAGCGCGGCGGAGCTGCCGAGCTTCGAGGTGTTCAACACCGAGACGCCCACGCACCTGAACCCGTTGGGAGCCAAGGGCATCGGCGAGTCGGGCACGATCGGCTCCACGCCTGCGGTCCAGAACGCGGTCGTCGACGCGGTGAGCCATCTCGGCATCCGCCACATCGACATGCCGTGCACCGCGGAGCGGGTCTGGGCGGCGATCCAAGACGCGCGGTGAGCCTCGGCGGTCTCGCCCTGCGGCTCACCGAGTCGCAACATCGGGTCATCCTCGGCAACTGCTACGACGGCTTGCCGAACGAGGCGTGCGGGCTGCTGCTCGGCCCGATGCTCGCGGGCGCGCCCACCGGTGCGGTGAGCGAGGCGCGCCCGTGCGTGAACGCCGATGCGTCGGCCCGCACCTACACCGTGGCGCCCAAGGATCTGTTGCGGGCGATGCGCGACGCCGAAGGGCGCGGCGACGAGATCGTGGGGGTGTGGCACAGCCATACCCACACCGACGCCTACCCGTCGCCGACCGACGTGCGCCAGGCCGTCGACCCGTCGTGGATCTACGTGATCGTCAGCCTCAAGCACGACGCGCCGATGCTGCGCGCCTACCAAATCGTCGACGGCGAGATCGCCGAGCTCGCGGTGCAGCTCGCGCGGGATACCTGAGTTCTTGGGTCGGGTTTGGCGCGGTAGGGTGGAGATATGGCCGTCGACGTGAAGATCCCGACCGTGCTGCGAGCCCAGACCGACGGCCAGGCGTCGATCGCCGCCGACGGCGCCACGGTCGGCGAGATCTTCGACGGCCTGGTGGCGCGCTACCCGGGGATCAAGGCCAACCTGATCGGCGACGACGGCGGCCTGCACAAGTTCGTCAACGTGTACGTGAACGACGACGACATCCGCTTCCTCGACAAGCTCGATACCAAGGTCAGCAGCGGCGACACGATCTCGATCTTGCCCGCGGTCGCCGGCGGCTGAACGCCCCGCACGCGAGCGACCGACGACGATGACGCGCCATGACACGATCCTCGGCCTCATCGGCAACACGCCGCTGGTCGGCATTCACCAGCTGAGCCCGCACCCGGGCATCAAGCTGTGGGCGAAGCTCGAAGGCCAGAACCCGGGCGGCTCCAGCAAGGACCGCATTGCCAAGAAGATGGTCGAGCTCGCCGAGGACGAGGGCACGCTGCATCCCGGCGACACGATCCTCGAGCCGTCGTCGGGCAACACGGGCATCGGCCTCGCGCTGGTCGCCAGGCTGCATGGCTACAAGCTGCGAATTGTGCTGCCCGACAACGTGTCGGTCGAGCGCCGCCAGCTGCTCGAGATCTTCGGCGCCGAGGTCACGCTGTCGCCGGGCGAGGAAGGCAGCAACGGCGCGATCCGCATGGCGGAGAAGATCGCGGCCGACGAGCCGTCGTACCGGCTTCTGTTCCAGTACGGCAATCCGGCCAACCCGCTCGCGCACTACGAGGGCACTGCTCCGGAGATCTGGCGTGACTGCCCCGAAGTCGACGTGTTCGTGGCCGGTCTCGGCACGAGCGGCACGCTCATGGGCGTCGGCCGGTACCTGAAGGAGCGCAAGCCGAGCGTGAAGATCGTCGCGGTCGAGCCGCCGGCGGGCGAGCTCGTGCAGGGGTTGCGCAACCTCGACGACGGCTTCGTGCCGCCGATCTTCGAGGCGAGCGTGCTCGATCGCAAGACCATCGTGCGGCCGCGTGATTCGATCGAGGGCACGCGCCGCCTGCTCAACGAGTGCGGCGTGTTCGCAGGCATCTCGTCGGGCGCGGCGGTGGCGGGCGCGTTGCGCTACATCAACCAGAGCGGCATGACCGAGGGCAATGTGGTCACCTTGCTGCCCGACGGTGGGTGGAAGTACCTGTCGAGTGGGGCCTGGACCGACGACCTCGACGTGGTCGAAGAGCGCGCCAACCGCATCAACTACTGGTAGCCCCGCCCCGACACTCCAACCAGCGTGACTCGATAGCGCTCTGCGCTATCGAGTCACGCAAGTTCGGTGTGGTTCGTGTGGAAGTCGAAGACGTCGGGGCGGGCGTAGTGGCCCACGGGATCGAACTGGCGCCGCTCGAGCACCAACGCGCCAAGATCGAGCTTCGCCACGAGCATGCCGCTGCGCTCGCTGATCGGCCCGGCGAGCACGCTGCCGTCGGGTCCGATGATCGCGGTGTTGCCGCGTGACATCCAGTCGTCGTCACCGCCGTAGATCTCGTCGGCCCCCGGGATCGTGCGGGGCACGTCGCTCCCGCGCAGGCACGTGTTCGTACCGATCACGAACATGCGCCCTTCGCGCGCGACGTGGCGCAGCGTGCTGATCCACGCATCGCTGTTGTCCCAGGTGGGCGCCACGTAGATGTCGACACCCTGTTCGTACATCGCCGCGCGCGCCAGCGGCATCAGGTTCTCCCAGCAGATGAGCCCACCGAGGCGACCGAACGGTGTCGGCACCACGGTGAGCGACGGGCCGGCTGCGTGCCCCCACACGGTGCGCTCGCCGCCGGTGGCGATGAGCTTGCGGTGCACGCCCGCCACATTGCCGTCGGGATCGAGGTACAGCAGCGAGTTGTAGAGCGTGCCCGACGCGACTCGCTCCGTCACGCCGACCGCCACGTACACGCCCGCCTCGCGTGCGGCCGCGCCGAGCCGTTCGGTCGCCGGGCCGGGGATGTCGACGGCTTGGTCGTACAGGCGCAGGTACCAGTCGCGGTCCGACCAGGCCGGCCGGCGCCACACCCAGTCGGGGTAGCCGGGCACGACCGCTTCGCCGAACACCACGAGCTCGGCGCCATCGTGAGCCGCGGCAAGGATCTCGCCGCTGATGCGCTCGATGGTGGCGTCCCGGTCGAGGAACACCGGCGTGGTCTGCACCGCCGCCACGGTCACGCTCCCGCTCGGGTTCATCGGCTTGCCCCCACCACGAGCAGCTCGCAGGGGCCCACGAAGCCGTCGGCCGTCTCGAACTGCGCGAGCGCGTCGGCCACTTCGCCCCACACGCCGGCGCGCTCGGCCTCGGGCACGCCCGAGAGCATCTGGTGCAGCGCGCCGAACGACTCGCGCTCGAAGCGCACGCAGTCGGCGGCCGACGTGAGGCGAAGCGGCGACGGCACGGCCTGCACGGTGATGTCGTGGAACCCGGCCGTGGCGAGCGCGGCCTCCAGCACGCCAGGCGCGCCCAGCGAGAACGGTCCGGGCTGACCCGGCGCGGGCGGCGGCAGCTGCGCGCGCGACCGGATGATCGACACGGGCACCGAGAAGAAGCCGTTGCGGTCGGCCGTGGAGTACACGACGGCGGCGATTCGACCACGCTCGGCGAGCGCATGGCGCATGCCTGCGAGCGCGCCCTGCTGGTCGGGGAAGTAGATCAGCCCGACGCGGGAGATCACCGCGTCGAACGAGGCGGCGGGCAGGTCGCCGAGTGCCTCACCGTCGAGCTCGAGCGTCTCGACGTTGGTCACGCCGGCCTCCGCCGCGATCTTGGCCGCGTAGCTGAGGATCGTGGGCGAGATGTCGGTGGCGAGCACGCGACCTGCGGCCCCGACCCGCCGCGCCGCGGCGATCGTCTGGCCGCCGGCGCCCGCCGCCACGTCGAGCACCCGGCTGCCCGCGCGCACGCCGGCCGCGTCGAGCATCGCCTCGGTGGCCGGGCCGAGCCAGGTCTCGAGCGTGGGTCCCCAGCGGTGCCATGCCTCGGCGGCGTCTTCCCACTGCGATCGGGTGGTGGTCTTGTACTGGATCGGATCGAATGCCACGGTGATCTCCCTCGGTCGGGTTTCGTGCGGTCACCTGGAGAGGCGCGAGATGTGGGCCGGGGCGCGGAAGATCGCGCCTGGCAGATCGCCAGGCGACAGCGCACCCGCTCAGCCCCCACAATGACGGTGTGCCGCCCGACCGCGACCTGAGCGCTCTCGTGGGGCGCGCCGCGCTCGTCGCCCGCGTCGACGCCGCGATCGGCCAGGCGCGCGCCGGTTCGCGCTCGACCGTGCTCGTCTCGGGGTCGGCGGGCATCGGCAAGACGACCGTGATCCGCGCCGCGTTGGACCAGGCCCCCGACGTGCTCGTGGGGTGGGCCACCTGCGTGGAAGGGGGTGCCGCTCCGGGTTACTGGCCGTGGACTCAGGTGATGCACGCGTTGACGCGCTCCGTCGGCGTGGATGCCGCCCGCGCGGCCGCCGGCCCGGACGCGGCGCTGCTCGCGGCCCTCGCACCAGCGCTCGAGCCGGCCGCCGATGGCGGGCCCGACGCGAGGCCGGCCGGAGGTCTGGAGCAGAGCGATCGGAGCCGCCTCTTGCTGCTCGACGCGATGGTCGCCTGGCTCGGCGCGCTGGGGCGCGACCAACCGGTCGTCGTGGTGCTCGACGACGTGCAGTGGATCGACGAATCGTCCCTCGCGCTGCTCGACGTGGTGGTGGCCGCGGCGGGCCGCGCCGGCGTGTGCGTGGTGGCCGCCTACCGCCACGACGAGCTGGATCGCGGCCTCGAGGCGCGCCTCGCCCGGCTCGTGGCGCGCAGCGAACACGTGCACGTGGATGTGCTCGCGCCCGACGCGGCGCGCGAGCTCGCCACGCGCGTCGCGGGGCGCGCGCTGAGCGACGCGGAAGCCGACGTGATCCATCGCCGCGCGCGCGGCCATCCGTTCTTCACTCGTGAGCTGGCGCTCGCTGCCACGCAATCCGACGGAGCCGACCAGGTTCCGGCCGCGGTGCGCGACGCGATCGTGCGGCGCGTGAGCCGTCTCGACGAGACCGCGCAACAGGTCCTGCGCGTGGCGGCCTTCACCGGCAACCAGGTCAATCCCGATGTGGTCGCCACGGTCGCCGAGGTCGACACGGCGACCGTCGCCGCGAGCACGTCGAGTGCAGGCGCGGTCGGGATCCTCGTCACGCACGACGATCGGTTGCGGTTCGCGCACGACCTCTTCCGTGAGGCGATCGCCGGCCAGATCGACCTCGGTGCCCGGCCCGCGCTGCACCTCGCCGTGGGACTCGCGCTCGAGCAGCGCAGTGCCCGGGCGGCCGATGTGGCGGCCTCGGAGATCGCTCGTCACTTCCGCGGCTCGCTGGCCGTGGGTGGTCTCGAACGGGCCGTGCACTGGTCGCGAGTCGCCGCGGAGTACGACTGCGCGGCGCTCGCGTTCGCGGAAGGTGCGGCGCACTTGCGTCTCCTGCGCGCGGCGGTGGGCGACGCGGGTCTCGAGCTCGATGATTCGACGCGCGCCGCGGTGCTGGTCGCGGAAGCCGACGCGCTCGCGCGGGCCGGCAGCCCCTCGGACGCTCGCGGCCTCTTGCGCGCCGCGGCGACGAGCGCGCAGCACAGCGGGGACGCACGCCTGATGGCCGACGTCGCGCTCGCGGTGGCCCACCTCGGCGCACGCTTCGCAGCCCGGCGCGACGAGATCGTCTCCGAGCTCGAACAGGCCATCGCCGCGATCAGTGGGTCCGACGACGCGCTCGAAGCGCGTCTGTGCGCGGCTCTGGCGCGCGAGCTGCAGCACTCGGTGGCGGCCGACCGGCCGCGCGCTCGACCGCTCAGCGAGCACGCGCTCATGCTCGGCCGCCGCGCCGGCGACCCGGCGGTACTGGCCGCCTGCCTGCTCAGCCGCCACGATGTGCTCTGGACTCCAGGCGGCGCGCCGGAGCGCGCAGAGATTGCTGCCGAGATCGTGCAGCTCGCCCGGAGGGGCGGCGATCGCGAGCGCGAGGCCGAGGGTCTGTTGCTCCAAGCGAACGCGCTGCTGGAGCAAGGGAGTGGTGCGTTTCGTGCCGTGCTCGACGACTGCCTGTTCATGCTTGAAGCGCTCGGCCAGCCGCGCCACCACTACACCGTCGAGACGCGCCGCGCCTGCGTCGCGTTGCTCGACGGCGATCTCGATGATGCCGCGGCGCGCATCGCTGCCGCGTTGGATCTGGGCTCGCGGATTCGCGAGCCCGATGCCGAGAACGTGCACATGTCGCAGCGCCTCGAGCTCGTGCGCGCTCGCGCGCAGGTCGACGAGCTGCGCTCGTTCGCCGCGCAAGCCGTCGCCCACTGGACGGGCGCGCCGGTGCACGCGCACGCCGTGGCCGCGGGGTTCCTCGCTCGCGCCGGCGAGCTCGACGCCGCCCGCCGGCATGTCGCGATCGTCGTGGAGCTGGGTTCGTGGCGGGCCGACCGTTCGTATCTGTGGTCGGTGTTCGTACGCGAGCTCGCGTATGCGGCGGTCGCCCTCGACGAGAAGGCGCTCTGTCGTGAGCTGCTCGACGAGGTGCAGCCGCTCGGCGCGGGCTGTGGTGTGAACGGCGCGGTCGTCGCCTTCGCGGGCTGCCACGCCGAGACTTCGAGCCGCCTCCTCGCCGCGTTGGGAGATGTCGAGGGCGCCCGCGACGCGATGATCGCTTCCGCCGCCGTCTACGCGCGGCTTGGCGCGCCCATGCCGGTGGAGACGGAGCCCGATGCCGGTCGGCGCGTTCCGGGCGCCGATCACGCATCGACGGCGCAGCTGCACCGTCGAGGAGCCGTGTGGGAGGTGACCTTCGCCGGCGAGTCGTCGACCGTCGCGCACTCGAAGGGGCTTTTCGACATCGCCCGGCTCGTGGCGCGGCCGGGCGTCGACGTGCACGCGCTCGAGCTCGCTGATGCCGGTGATCGATCGGGCCCGTCGGGCGCGACCGTCGATCGTCGTGCGCTCGACGCGTACCGACGGCGACTCGTCGAGATCGACGCCGATCGCGCCGACGCCGACGCCGCGAACGACCTGGCGCGCACCGAGGCGCTCGACCTCGAGCGTGAGGTATTGCTCGACGAGGTGCGGGTCGCGACCGGTCTCGGGGGACGGCCGCGCTCGTTCGCGAACCACGCGACCGAACGGGCCCGCAAGGCCGTGTCGGCACGTATCCGTGACGCGATCCGCAAGATCGACGGGGTGCTCCCGGCGCTCGGCGCACATCTCGATCGCTCGGTCGTCACGGGTGTGTGGTGCCGGTACCGCGATGAGGGTCTCGTGCTCTGGGATGTCGATGCCACGCCCGACTCGGTGGGGCGGACCGACTCGGTCGGAACGTCGCCGTAAGCGCGACAATCGGACGTGCCGGTCGAAGGTCCTGTCGAGGATCCCGTCGAGGATGCCGTGAGCGTGCTTCGGCGCGGTGGCCTCGTCGCGTTCCCGACCGAGACCGTCTACGGCCTCGGTGCCGACGCGGCCGACGCGACGGCGGTACGGCGCCTCTATGCCGTCAAGGCCCGTCCGGTCGATCACCCGGTGATCGTGCACGTGGCGAACAGCAGCCAGCTCGACGATCTTGCGAACGACGTGCCGCCGTGGGGTCGGGCGCTCGCGGTCGCGTTCTGGCCCGGGCCCCTCACGTTGGTGGTGCGGCGCCGCACGGGCGCGGTCTGCGACGAGGTCACCGGTGGGCGCGACACGGTCGCCGTGCGGGTGCCGGCCCATCCGCTCGCCCACGCCTTGCTGGCCGCCTTCGCCGGTGGCGTGGCCGCGCCGAGCGCGAACCGCTTCGGCAAGGTCAGCCCCACGACCGCCGAGCACGTGCGCGCCGATCTCGACGGCGATGTCGACATGATCCTCGACGGTGGTCCCTGCGCGGTCGGCGTGGAGAGCACGATCGTGGACGCCACCGGCGGCGAGCCGGTGGTGTTGCGCGAAGGCGGTGTGCGGATCGACGCCATCGCCCACGTGGTCGGTGGCGACGTGCGGCTCGCCACGAACGGCGAGGTCGCCGCCCCGGGCACGTTGCCGTCGCACTACGCGCCCCTGGCGCGCGTCGAAGTGGTGGCCGCCGAGGATCTCGCCCCGCAACCGGGGGCGTTCGTCTTGGCGCTCGACGCCGTCGCGGTCCCGGCCGGCCTCGAGCGGCTCGCCGCTCCGCACGACGCCGACGAGTACGCACGCATGCTCTACAGCCAGCTTCGGGAGGCCGATGCACGGGGCGCGCAGGTCGTCCTGGCCGTGCCGCCGCCGGCGGAAGGCATCGGCGCCGCTGTCCTGGACCGTCTCACCAGGGCCGCTAGCGTGCGCCGCCGATGAGAGAAGGGTCCGAGCCGACGGGCGTCCGACCGATCGGTGTGTTCGACTCCGGTCTCGGCGGGCTCACGGTGCTGCGAGCGATGATCGATCTGTTGCCCCACGAGCCCCTCATGTACTTCGGCGATACCGGGCGCTTCCCCTACGGCCCCAAGCCGGCCGAAGAGGTGGCCAAGTACGCGATCCAGATCGCCGACCTGCTCGCCGACGCCGACGTGAAGGCGATCGTCGTGGCGTGCAACAGCGCGTCGGCCGCCGCGCTCGAGCTGCTCCAGGAGCGCTACGACGTACCGGTGATCGGTGTGATCGAGCCGGGTCTGCGCGCGGCGCGGCGC
>JADGOO010000056.1 GCA_017882905.1 Acidimicrobiia bacterium
ACGGGGAGCGCCGAGCCGGGGAGCGCCGACTGGACCGCGGCCGCCGACTCGACCGCGACCACGCAATCTGCCTACGAGACGCACCCGTGGCCCACGGCCCCGACACCGCCCGTCGCACCGGCCGCGCCCCGTGCTCCACGGGAGCGATCGATCCTCGGCCGCGTCACGTTCAGCGCGCTGCTGCTCCTCATCGGCGTGGCGTGGGTCGTCGATCTGAGCGGCGCCGCGCAGGTGAACCCGGGCTTCGTGCTCGCGCTCGCGCTCGGCGTGGTGGGCGGCGCACTCATCGCCGGCGCATGGTTCGGGCGGGCGCTGCACCTCATCGGGCTCGGCATCCTGCTCACGGCGATCTGCTCGATCGTGGCCGCGATCAGCATCCCGCTGCGGGGCGGCATCGGTGAGCACATCTACCGACCCACCGCGGCCTCTGATGTGCGCGCTCGCTACGACCTGGCGATCGGCCACCTCGTGGTCGACCTGTCGCAGGCACCCACCAGCTCCGCCGGCCGCCACGTCATCGTGCGCGACGGCATGGGTCGCGCCGAGATCACGGTGCCCGCCTACGCCGACGTGACGGTGCACGCGCGCGTCGACGCCGGCAACCTCGATCTGTTCGGTGAGCCGAGCAACGGTGGTTGGCACGTGCGCGACACCGTGCACCTGCGCGGCACCGGTCCGCACATCGACATCGATGCCCGCGTCGGCTTCGGTGAGGTCACCGTGCGGCGCGTCGCCGCGAACCAGTCAGCCGCGAACCAGTCGTCCGCCCCGTCCGCTCCGGCTCCGGAGGTTGTCCCGTGAAGCGCCACCCACTCGATCTGCGATCGCTCTTCGCCGGCGTGCTCTTCCTCGGCCTCGCGCTGATGTTCGCGCTCGACCAGCTCGACACGTGGAGCGTCGACGTGCGCTGGATCCCGGCGATCGTGTTGCTGACGCTCGGCGCCGGCGGCATCGCCGCCAGCGTGCAACGCGCAACGCGTCCGTCGCGTAGCTAGCCGACCACCTCGGCGGGGGCCACGCCATCGAACACGAGGCCCCCGTCGGGTGCGGCGTCGACCAGCACCGTGTCGCCGTCGCGGTAGCTGCCCTGCAGGATCCCGAGCGCGATCGGGTCGGCAACCTCTCGTTGCAGCACCCGCTTGAGCGGGCGGGCGCCGTAGTCGGGATCGAATCCGGCGCGCGCCACCCAGTGCTTCGCCGCGTCGGTGAGCTGCAACACAAGGCCCCGCTCGACGAGCCGAGCCGCGAGGTGCGCCACCTGCAAGCCGACGATCTCTTCGATGTGCTCCTCGCTCAGCGAGTGGAACACCACGATCTCGTCGACGCGGTTCACGAACTCCGGCTTGAAGTGCGTGCGCACCGCGTTCATCACGCCTTGCTCGTTGAGCCCGCTGCCGAGGTTGCTCGTCATGATGAGGATCGTGTTGGTGAAATCGACGGTGCGGCCCTGACCGTCGGTGAGACGGCCATCGTCCATCACCTGCAGCAGCACGTTGAACACGTCGCTGTGCGCCTTTTCCACCTCGTCGAGCAACACGACGCTGTACGGGCGCCGGCGCACTGCTTCGGTGAGCTGTCCGCCTTCTTCGTAACCGACGTAGCCCGGAGGCGCGCCCACGAGCCGCGACACGGCGTGCTTCTCCATGTACTCGCTCATGTCGATGCGCACCATGGCGCGCTCGTCGTCGAACAGGAACTCGGCGAGCGCGCGGGCGAGCTCGGTCTTGCCCACGCCCGTCGGGCCGAGGAACAGGAACGAACCGACCGGACGGTGCGGATCGGAGAGACCCGCCCGGCTGCGACGGATCGCGTTCGCGACCGCATGCACGGCTAGGTCCTGGCCGACCAGGCGCTCGTGCAAGAGCTCTTCGAGGCGCACGAGCTTCGCCATCTCGCCTTCGAGGAGTCGCGTCACCGGCACGCCGGTCCACTTCGCCACGATCTCGGCGACGTCTTCCGCGTCGACCTCTTCCTTCAACATCGCGCCGTCGCACTGCAGCTCGTCGAGACGGCTCGTGCTCGACTCGATCTCGCGTTCGAGCACCGGGATGTGGCCATAGCGGATCTCGGCCGCGCGCTGCAGGTTGCCCTCGCGTTCTGCCTGCTCGGCTTCGAGGCGCATCGCCTCGAGGCGCTCCTTGTCGGCCTGGATCGCGGCGATGGCCTGCTTCTCGCTCTGCCAATGCACCACCATGCCGTCGCGCTCCTCGGCGAGGCTGGCGAGCTCTTCCTGGAGCGCGCCGAGCCGCTGCGCCGACGCGTCGTCGGTCTCCTTCTGCAGCGCGGCCTGCTCGATCTCGAGCTGGCGGATACGCCGCTCGACCACGTCGATCTCAAACGGCATCGAGTCGATCTCGATGCGCAGCTTGCTCGCGGCTTCGTCGATGAGGTCGATGGCCTTGTCGGGGAGCTGTCGGCCCGTGATGTATCGATCGGACAGCACCGCGGCCGCCACGAGCGCGGCATCTTGGATGCGCACGCCATGGTGCACTTCGTAGCGCTCCTTCAAGCCGCGCAGGATCGCGATCGTGTCTTCGGGCGACGGCTCGCCCACGAACACCTGTTGGAAACGACGCTCGAGCGCAGCATCCTTCTCGATGTACTTGCGGTACTCGTCGAGAGTGGTCGCGCCGATGAGCCGCAGCTCACCACGCGCCAGCATCGGCTTGATCATGTTGCCCGCGTCGACGGAACCCTCGGCCGCGCCTGCACCGACGATCGTGTGGATCTCGTCGATGAACGTGACGACCTCGCCGTCGCTGTCAGTGATCTCCTTGAGCACCGACTTGAGGCGCTCCTCGAACTCGCCGCGGTACTTCGCGCCGGCGATCATCGAGCCGATGTCGAGCGAGATCAGTCGCTTGTTGCGGAGGCTCTCGGGCACATCGCCTTCGACGATGCGGCGCGCAAGACCTTCGACGATCGCGGTCTTGCCCACGCCCGGCTCACCGATGAGCACCGGGTTGTTCTTCGTGCGGCGTGACAGCACCTGCACGACGCGACGCATCTCCTCGTCGCGGCCGATGACCGGATCGATCTTGCCGTCGCGCGCGGCCTGGGTGAGATCGCGACCGAAGCGCTCCAGCGCCTGGTACTGCTCTTCGGGGCTGTCGCTCGTGACCCGGTGGCTGCCGCGCACCGACTTCAGCGCGTCGAGCACCGCTTCCTTGGTGACACCCGCCTGGCGCAGCACCTCGCCGAGCCCGCCGGGCATCTCGGTGAACGCGAGCAGCACGTGCTCGGTCGACACGTAGTCGTCGTCGAGGGCGGCGCGCTGCTTGTCGGCCTCCTCGAGCAGGCGGTACGCCTCGGGCGCGAGCTGCGCATCGCGCACCGACGCGCCGCTCACCCGCGGGCGCCGTTCGATCGACTCGTTCACGCGGGTGCGCAGCTGGCCGGCGGGAACGCCGATCCGCTCGAGCACGCCCCTGACCACGCCTTCGGGCTGGTCGAGGAGCGCGCCGAGCACGTGATCGCTGCCCACCTCGGTGTGGCCGGCGTCGCGGGCGGCGGCCGACGCGGCCTGGAGGGCCTCGGTGGTCTTGCGGGTGAAGCGATTCGGGTCGAGCGGCATCAGGTGCTCCTGCGCAGCCGGGGTTTCAGGACGTCAAAGTTGACAACATTGTTGTCAGGTTTGTTCCCGCGCCGGGCGAGTCGGCCGGGCGAGTCGGTCGGCCTCATCGGCGCCGGGACGGCTCGACGCGCACAAGCGCGGCGCCGCGGAACGGCACCAGCTCGTTGCGGTACTGACGGTGCGCGGCCTCGACCGCCTCGAGCGCGGCACCGCGCAGCGCCTCCAGCTGACGCTCGAGCTCGTCGATGCGCGTGGCGGCGTCGGCCAGCTGCGTCTCGAGCTCCAGGATGCGCTCCACGCCGGCCAGGCCCACCCCGGCGTTCGTGAGCTCCTGGATGCGCCGCAGCATCGCGATGTCGTGCTCGCTGTATCGGCGGCTGCGCCCGGACGTGCGCGCCGGGTTGATGAGTCCCTTGCGCTCGTAGATGCGCAGCGTCTGGGGGTGCACGCCCGCGAGCTCGGCCGCCACGGAGATCACGAACACGGCACGGGTATCAGGCCGATCCATCGTTGCTCCTTCGACGCGGTCCACCGCCGGAACCAACGGCGTCGCTCTCCGGGTCGCCGTCGAGCGCCAGCGCGAGCGCGTCGAGAGCGGCACGCTGCGCGTCGGTGAGCTCGGTGGGCACCTCGATGTCGATCGTCACGAGCAGCGCACCGCCGTCGATGCCGCGCCCGGAGACGCGCATCGTCTTGCCCGACGGTGTGCCCGCCGGCACGCGGATCGTCACGCCTTCGCCGTCGAGCGTGGGCACCCGCAGCTGCGTGCCGAGCACGGCCTTCGGATAGCTGATGGGAACGCGCACGGTGAGGTCGTTGCCCTTGCGACCGAACGTGGCGTCGGCGCGCACGTGCACGACCACGTACAGATCGCCGTGCGGACCACCGTTCGTACCCGCGCCGCCGCGATCCTTCACCCGGATGCGTTGGCCGTCGTCGACGCCCGCCGGGATGCGCAGCTTCACCTCACGCGAGCGCGTCTCGACGCCACGACCCGCGCACGTGGGGCACGGGTCACGGACGATCGCGCCGCGCCCACCACACACCGGACACACCTGCGAGAACGAGAACGGCCCCTGGTTCTGCGCGATCGTGCCGCTGCCATGACAGTTCGAGCAGACCTCGGGCGTCGTGCCCGGCTTCGCGCCATTGCCGTGACACGTGTGGCACGTGCTCTCCGCAGAGAACCGCACCGACGTGGTCACACCAGTGGCCGCGTCGCGGAAGTCGACGAACACCTCGGTCTCGAGATCGCGACCGCGTTGCGGTCCACCGCGCGGCCGGCGTCCGCCGCCAGCGCCAGCGCCGGCGCCACCTCCACCGCGCCCGAACAGACCGCCGAGGAAGTCGCCGAGGCCACCGAAGCCCTCGCCGGCCGTGTCGAAGTCATCGGTCGTGAACGAGAAGCCACCGCCACCGCGCGGACCGCCCGGACCGACGCCCGACGCGACCATTTGCCGCACCTCGTCGTACGCGGTGCGCTTCTCCTTGTCGCCGAGCACGTCGTAGGCCGCCGACACTTCCTTGAAGCGCTCCTCGGCCGCCTTGTCACCCGGGTTCTGATCGGGGTGGTTCTTGCGCGCCAACTCTTTGTAGGCGCGCTTGATCTCCTTCTCGGGCGCGCCGGACGGCACGCCGAGCACGGCGTAGTAATCCTTCTCGAACCACTCGCGCTGCGGTTCCATGTCTATTGCGCCTGCTTCGCCCGGCGCAGCGAGCTCACTACGCACCCAGTCGGTCGTTCCTCGCTCCTGGGCTGCTCCGATCGCCGCTCATGTACGAGACGCGCGCGAACAGTCATTGCTCAGGCCTGCTCGTCGATGTGGGTACGGGTGACGCGCACCATGGCGGGACGCAGCACGCGACCGCGGAAGCGGTAGCCGGTGCGCAACACGTCGCCGACCACGGGCTCGCCGTCGCCGTCGTCTTGGGCCACGGCCTCGTGCTCCTGCGGATCGAACGGCTGACCGATCGCGCCGATCGCCTCGAGACCTTCCTTGGCGAGCGCGCCGTCGAGCTGACGGATTGCCGCGAGCACACCACCACGCAGCTTGTCGACGTCGGCGTCGACGCCCTCGATACTGCGGCCGGCGAGCTCGAAGCTCTCGAGCACGGGCAGCAACGATTCGAGCAAGCGCACGTTGGCGTGTTCGATCGCCAACGTCTGCTCGCGCAGCATCCGCTTCTTGTAGTTCTCGAAGTCGGCCTGGAGCCGCTGCGCGAGCGAGCGCATCTCGTCACGTTCGGCCGTGATGGCGCTGATATCGGCATCGACCGCGGCCTCAGCCGCGTCGACGCTGGCATCGCCATCAGACTCGGTGGAGGAGGACGAATCCTCCTCCACGATGTCGTGATCACTCATCGGATCAGGCCTCTCACGCAGACTTCTCGTCGTCGACGATCTCCGCGTCGGCCACCTCATCGTCGTTCGGCGCCGATGCGTCGGTCGGTGCGCCACTCTCCGATTGCTGCGCCGCCTGGCTCGCCGCGTAGAGACGCTGCGCGAACTCCTGACTCGCCTTGATCAGCTCTTCATGCGCGGCCTTCACGGCGTCGATGTCCGTGCCGGCGAGTGCGTCCTTGAGCTTCTTGAGGCCGTCGTCGATCTTGGTCCGCTCGTCGGGCGAGACCTTGTCGCCATTGTCCTTGAGGAGCTGCTCCGTCTGGTACACGAGGGCGTCGGAGGTGTTGCGCGTCTCCGCTTCCGCAAAGCGCTTGCGGTCTTCCTCGGCGTGCGCCTCGGCGTCCTTCATCATGCGGTCGATCTCGTCGCGACCGAGCGCCGAGCCGCCGGTGATCGTCATCGACTGCTCCTTGCCCGTACCGAGATCCTTCGCACCCACGGCGACGATGCCGTTGGCGTCGATGTCGAACGTGACCTCGACCTGCGGGACACCACGCGGTGCCGGGGGAAGGCCGGTGAGCGTGAACGTGCCGAGCAGCTTGTTCCGGTACGTCATGTCGCTCTCGCCCTGGAACACCCGGATCTCCACCGACGGCTGGTTGTCGTCGGCGGTGGTGAACACCTGCGAGCGCTTCGTGGGGATGGTGGTGTTGCGCTCGATGAGCTTGGCCATGATCTGACCCTTGGTCTCGATGCCGAGCGTGAGCGGCGTGACGTCGAGGAGCAGGATGTCCTTGACATCGCCCTTCAACACGCCGGCCTGGATCGAGGCCCCGATCGCGACGGCCTCATCGGGGTTGACGCCCTTGTGCGGGTCCTTGCCGGTGAGCTCGCGCACGAGATCGCCGACGGCGGGCATGCGCGTGCTGCCGCCCACGAGGATCACGTGGTCGATGCTGTCCTTGCCGCCGACGCCCGCGTCGCGGATCGCCTGTTCGAACGGGCCTTTGCACGCGTCGAGCAGGTCGCGCGTCATCTCCTGGAAGCGCGCCCGGCTGAGCGACAGCTCCATGTGCAACGGGCCCTCGCTCGTGGCCGTGATGAACGGGAGGTTGATCGACGTCTCGAGCGTCTGGCTCAGCTCGATCTTGGCCTTCTCCGCCGCTTCTTTGAGTCGCTGCGTGGCCATCTTGTCGGCGCCGAGATCCACACCGTGCGCGTTCTTGAACTCCGACACCATCCAGTCGATGACGCGCTGGTCCCAGTCGTCACCGCCGAGGTGCGTGTTGCCGGCGGTCGACTTCACCTCGAAGACGCCCTCGCCGACTTCCAGCACGGAAACGTCAAACGTACCGCCTCCGAGGTCGTAGACCAG
>JADGOO010000057.1 GCA_017882905.1 Acidimicrobiia bacterium
CGGGAGTCCCAAGCTCATTCCGAACGCCGCGACCGACTTCGTGTTCTCCGCGATCGGCGAAGAGCTGGGTTTCGTCGGCACACTCGGGATCGTGACCGCGTTCATGCTGTTGATGGGCAGCGCATTCCGCATCGCCGTTGACGCGACCCGTCCGTTCGCGCAGCTCTTCGCGGCCGGGATCGCGACGATCCTCGGTTTGCAGACGTTTCTCATCCTCGGTGGCGTGACCCGCGTCATCCCGCTCACCGGGATCACGCTCCCGTTCGTGTCGTACGGAGGATCGTCGCTCGTCGCCAACTTCGCGCTCCTGGCCATCCTCCTGCGCATCTCCGACGACAGCGCACGCGAACGCGCGGGTCCCGCACGCGAACGCGCGGCTGCGGTCGCGATCCGATGACCATCGGCATCCGCCGCGTCGGCGCGGCCATCACGATCTTGTTCCTCGGCCTCGTGCTCCAGCTGACCTACCTCCAAGTCGTGCACAGCAGCAAGCTCGCGGACGATCCCCACAACTCACGCAAGTTCCTGCGCGACATCAGCCGCGCTCGTGGTGAGATCGTCACCGCCGAAGGCATCGTGCTCGCCAAGTCGGTGCGGAGCAACGACGAGTTCAAATATCAGCGCGTCTACCCGCCGGCGACGGCCAAGCTGTTCGCACAGGTCGTGGGATTCCAATCGATCCAGTTCGGATCCGTCGGCGTCGAGGCGACGTACTCATCGGCGCTCGCGGGCCGCAATCTCGGCGGTCCCGGACAGCAGATCTCCCAGGCGCTTTCGGGCCAGCCCGTCACGGGCACGGTCGTGCTGACGATGTCGGCCAAGGCGCAGCTTGCCGCCGCGTCCGCGCTCGGCGACAAACGCGGCTCGGTCGTCGTACTCGACGTCGGAACCGGGGGCGTCGTCGCCATGTACTCCAATCCGTCGTTCGACCCGACGCTGCTCGCGTCACACGACGTGAAGACCGCGCAAGCGGCGCGCGAGTTCCTGCTCGCAGTACCCGAGCAGCCCCTGCTCGCCCGCGCGTGGCGCGAGCTGTACCCGCCGGGATCGACCTTCAAGACGGTGACCGCGGCGACTGCGCTCGAGAACCACGTCGACGTCGCCAAGCAATTCCCGCACATCAAGGAACTTCCGCTTCCCCTCACCACGAACGTGCTGAAGAACTTCGGAAGCGAGCGCTGCGGCGGGTCGCTCGAAGACGGATTCATCCAGTCGTGCAACACGACCTACGGCCAGGTCGGTCTCGACCTCGGCGAGCGACTCGCGGACGGCATCGAACGGTTCGGCGTGAACACGAAAGCGCCACCGTCCGATCTCGATCCCGGAATCGTGCGCAGCCTCGGACCCGACCGCGGCACCTTCAAGGCGACGCAGCCGCTCTTCGCGCAGGCGGCGATCGGGCAGGGCCCGGTCGCGGTGACGCCCATCGAGATGGCGCTCGTCGCCGAGTCGGTCGCGACCGGCGGTCAGATGCTCGTGCCCTACGTGGTGCAAGACGTGCGCCGCAGCGCCGACAACTCGCTCGTGCGCACCACCAAGCCTCGAGTGTGGCGCACGGTGATGGGCCCCGACGTGGCCGCCACGATCACGGGCTTCATGATCAACGTCGTCAATGCGCCGCTCGGTACGGGTACCGCAGCACAGATCCCCGGTGTGCAAGTAGCAGGTAAGACCGGAACCGCCCAGACGGTGCAGGGGGTCGCACCGCACGCGTGGTTCATCGCCTTCGCGCCGGCCGCGGCGCCGCGCTACGCGATCGCGGTGCTCGTGGAGCACGGCGGCGAGCTGGCGAGTGAAGCGACCGGCGGCAAGGTCGCGGCCCCCATCGCCCGAGCCGTGCTCACGAGGCTGCTGAGCTGATGGCACCGACCCGTTCCTCCTCACTGGGCTGCTCCGGTCGTCGCCGGGTCGGCCATTAGGGTTGCCTGCGCAATGTCGCTGGTCGGACGCGTCTTCTCCAATCGCTATGAGATCGTGCGGCCGATCGCCCACGGTGGCATGGCCGAGGTCTACCTCGGGCACGATCGCCTGCTCGATCGTCCCGTCGCGGTCAAAGCGCTGTTCCCCGAGTTCGCACGCGAGCCCTCGTTCGTCGAGCGGTTCCGGCGCGAGGCCCAAGCCGCTGCGAACCTGAACCACCCGAACATCGTCGCGATCTACGACTGGGGCCAGGAGTCGGGCACGTACTTCATCGTGATGGAGTACGTGGAGGGCAAGAGCCTCCGCGAGCTGATGCAGGCCAGCCCGCGTCTCGAACCGGCGCGCGCCGTCGCGATCGCGATCGACATCGCGGGCGCGCTCGCGTTCGCGCACCGCAACGGCGTGGTGCACCGCGACGTGAAGCCGGGCAACGTGTTGCTCACCGACGACGGCATCGTGAAGGTCACCGACTTCGGTGTGGCCCGCGCCGGGACGAGCGACGCGCTCACCCAGACCGGCTCAGTGATGGGCACGGCCACATACTTCTCGCCCGAACAAGCACAGGGGCTGTCGGTCGACGGCCGCAGCGACGTGTACTCGCTCGGTGTCGTGCTCTACGAGATGGTCGTCGGATCACCGCCGTTCAGTGGCGAGACGCCGGTGGCCGTCGCGTACCAGCACGTGCGCGAGGCGCCGCCCGCGCCCCGGTCGCGCGTGCCCGGCCTACCGGTCGAGCTCGAGCAGATCATCCTCAGCGCGCTCGCCAAAGACGTGAGCCAGCGCTACCAATCGGCCGACGACCTGCGCGCCGACCTGCAGCGCTTCGAGCGCGGCCGGCCGCCCACGGCCGCACCGATCACGGCCGCGGTCGCGGCAACGTCGGCCACCGGGGTGGCGCTCGGTGCAGGGAACGCCGATCGGACGATCGTCCAAGATGCGGTGCGCCACCCGAGTGCCGTCTACGCCAAGCCCCGCAGCAACCCCGGGCGGGTGATCGCGACGGCGCTCACCGTGCTGGTGCTCGCGCTCGCGGTCATCCTGATCCTCGTGTTCGCGAGCCACCAGTCGGGCAACAACCCGAGCGGCGTGCAGGTCAAGGTTCCGAACGTGCAGAACCAGACCGAAGCGCAGGCGCGGGCGGCGCTCGCCAACCAGGGCTTCGACGTGGCCGTGGCGTACAAGGTCAACGTCGTCACGCCCGTCGGCCACGTGATCACGCAGAGCCCAGGCCCCGGTGGCTTCGTCGACAAGGGCTCCACGGTCAGCATCGATGTGAGCGGCCTCCAGCTCCCCGACGTGTCGAACCAGACCGTGGCCGCGGCCACGCAGCTCCTCACCGGCAAGGGTTTCAAGGTCTCGGCCACGCCGCAGGTGTCGACCTCCGCCAGCAACGTCGTCAAGGGCAACGTGATGGGCACGAACCCGGCGACGGGTCAGGTGATCAGCAACCTCACCGTGGTCACGCTCATCACGTCACCCGGCCCGGCCACGATCCCGGTGCCCGACGTGCACGGGGAAGCGCCCGATCAAGCGATCGCCGACCTGCACGCCGCCGGGTTCACGCCGGTCACGCAACAATCGAACGAGGCGAGTGCCACGATCGCGAAGGGTCTCGTCACCCGCACCAGCCCGGCGGCCGGTGCCGCCGCGGCGGCCGATCAGGTGTTCACGCTGTTCGTGTCGACCGGCCCGGCGCAGGTGACCGTCCCCGACGTCACCGGCTTCAGCATCGCGAGCGCGTGCGACCAGATCCAGACGCTCGGCCTGAAGTGCACCGTCCAGTACACGGTCTCCTCGCCGGCCGACTACAACCGCGTCGTCGACCAGACACCCAAGGGCAACACGTTGGCGAACAAGGGTGACACCGTCGCGATCACCGCGGGCAAACCCGCCACGACGACGACCACCGGCGCCACGACCACGACGACGGTTGCCACGACCACCACCACGTGAGCCCGCTCGCGCGCTGGTACGCGCAAAAGGGGCGCCACGATCTCGCGTGGCGGGCATCACGCGATCGCTGGGCCGTGCTCGTGTCGGAGGTCATGCTGGCGCAGACCCAAGTGACCCGCGTGGCGGTGGGCTGGCCCGCGTTCCTCGTCGAGTTCCCCACGCCCGGATCGCTGGCCGCGGCGGGACCGGGCGCGGCGTTGCGCGCGTGGGAGCGCCTCGGCTACCCGCGTCGCGCACGGCGCCTCTGGGAGGCGGCCGTGATCATCGAACGCGAAGGCTGGCCCGACGACTACGCCGCGCTTCCCGGAGTGGGCCGCTACACCGCCGGCGCGCTGGCCGCGCAGGCCGACGAACGCGCCGATGCCGTCGGCGTGGATGTGAACATCCGGCGGGTGCTCCAACGCGTGACCGGGCGACGGTTGGGCGCCGCGGCCGCAGAAGCTGTCGCGGTCGAGGTTGCCGCTCCCCTCGTTGGCCGCGATCGCCTGCTCGCGCTCATGGATCTCGGCGCATCGGTGTGCACGCCGCGCGCGCCACAGTGCGCCGACTGCCCCCTCACCGCGCGGTGCGCCACCCACGGTCCGCTCGACGGCGAAGCGCCGAAGCGCCAGGCGCGCTACGCCGGTTCACACCGACAGCGACGCGGAGCCGTGTTGGCCCGACTGCGCACCGAGCCATCGGTACCGGTCGCCGAGCTCGACGCGGACGCGCTCGCCTCGTTGCTCGCCGACGGGCTCGCCGCGGTCGATCGCCGCGGCCGGGTGTCGCTGCCGCGGCGCTGAACCCGCGTCAGACGCGTGCCGCGCCGACCTGCGCCAGGAAGTTGCGCAACAGGTCGTGGCCGGCGTCGGTGAGGATCGACTCCGGATGGAACTGCACGCCCTCCACCGGCAGCTCGCGATGCCGCAACCCCATCACGAGCCCGTCCTCCGACTCGGCCGTCACCTCCAGCACTGCCGGCATGCTCGCCCGGTCGACGACCAGCGAGTGGTATCGAGTGGCGTTGAACGGGTTGGCGAGGCCTCGGAACACGCCATGGTCGTTGTGGCGGATCTCCGACGTCTTGCCGTGCATCACGGCCGGGGCGCGCACGACCTCGCCGCCGTAGAGCTGGCCGATGCACTGATGACCGAGGCACACACCGAGCACCGGGGTGCCCCGGGCGCCGAACGCCTCGATGGCGGCGAGGGACACACCGGCGTCGTCGGGCCGGCCGGGACCCGGTGACACGAGCACCGCGTCGGGCTCCATGTGGAGCAGCTCCTCCACCGTGAGGATCGACTCCGGATGGAACTGCACGCCCACGAGAGGGCGGGTCC
>JADGOO010000058.1 GCA_017882905.1 Acidimicrobiia bacterium
CGGTGTCGCCGGACCCAGCTTGCGGGCGTCGTTCGGCTCGTCCCAGTCGTCCCATACCGACGACAGCACCACAACGTCGGCGCGCCGCAGCTCGGCGGGCAGCTTGGAGTCGGAGGCGTTGGCGACGCCGGGGTCCATCTCGATGTAGTAGGTGCCGACCTTCAGCTCGGGGAACAGGTAGTAGAGGTACGCGTCGGAGTAAGCCGTCTTGCGCAGGTCGGACGTGCCCACGATGAGTGACTCGCCCGGCCGTGACCAGTGGTCGAGTGCGGGCAGCAGCCCGTTCTGCGCCGCGCCGGCCACCTCGGCCTTGCCGTAGTAGAAGACGCGGCCGTTGCGCTGGATCGGGAAGGCCTGGCGGTGGCGACCCACCGACTGAGCAGTCGCATCCACATACGAGTTCAACGTGTAGCGGGGGAGCACCAACGCGATCACCGCCATCACGAGGACGGCGCCGACCCAGTCGGCGCGCAGCCGCGACCAGCGCGGTCCGTGATCGCGAGCCAGCTCGTAGATGCTCACCGGCAGGAACGCGACGGCCACGCACGACACCCACGCGAAGTGTGCCGAGTCGGTGCGTTGCATGGCCTGGGGAAGGATGCCGAGGCTGAAGAGCGCGACCACGGCAAGCGTGACGCTCTTGAGGCTGCGTGGGTCGCGCTTCCACGCGCGGCGCGCCACGAACAGCTGCAGCGCGATCGCACCGAGCAGGAAGAAGAACCAGATGAAGAGCTGCAGCGACGACGCCAACGTGGGGAGCGGCCAGCGCAGCTTGGCGTAGGGGCCGTAGTCACCCGCCTTTTGCAAGAAGCCGGCGAGGTGGCCCGGTGGGGGCGGGATCGGAAGCCGCCGCCCGCCGCGCAGGTACACGACGGGGTCGAGGATCATGCCGCGCACCACGTTGGCAGGTCCGGCCGTCGCGAGATGCACGAGGTAGGGGGACACGCCGATCCCGAACCCCGTGAGCAGGGCACGTCGCGTGCGCGCCCCGAACGTGCGGTACAGCACGAAGCCGCTGATCGCTACGGCGACGATCAGATCGAGGCGCATCAGCGTCGCAGCACCGAGCAGGAGGCCGGCGCCGAGCGCGAGGCGAACCTGGCTCCGCTGCGAACGGCCGTCGCTGAGCGCGCCTGTGCCGGCGAGCAGACCGAGCACACCGAGCGCGACGCCACCGTCCCACGCCAAGGCGGTGAGACCGAGCGGTGGGACGATGATCACGAGCGAGAGCAGTCCGCACGCGAGTGCGAGTGGGCGACCGAACCGTCGGGCCAGGGCCGCCACGCCCGCCACGACGCCGACCATCTGGGCGAGCGCGGCGAGCCGTTCCACGACGAGGCGGGTGCCGAAGATCTTGTAGAGCGCCGCGAGCCACCACAGGCTCCCCGGTCCGTACAGGTGCAGGAAGTCGCGGTTCGGCAATCGCCCCTTCAGGATCTGCTCCGGGAAGACGAGCATGAAGCCCTCTTCCATCGGCGGTCCCTGGTTGCGGAGCAGGCCGCGCAACGGCAGCAGGAACGCGACAGCGATCACCGCGACCAGCGATGCGTTGCGCACGCGCGGGGAGAAGCGAGGGGCGCGTCTCGCGCCGCTCGCCCCGGGTTCGTTGACCGCGGCCTCGATGGTGTTCACGTCTCCCGGCGTCACGTCAGCTCGGACCCACTTCGGTGTGTTGCGGGGCGTGGGCGCGGCTGCCGAACAGCGGTCGGTTCTTCAGCTGCAGCACGGGCCGCTCCACCGCGTACCAGCTGAGCGCGGCAATCGGGATGGTCAGCGCCAGCAGCCAGAACGTCATGAGCGGGAAGCTGTACGGCCGCGGGAAGCTGTTCTTCGGCACGAGGTGCTTCCAGCGCAGGAACGCGTCGAGCACCGCTTCGTGCCAGAGGTAGATCCCGTACGAGATCACGCCGAGCCAGGCGACCACACGTTGGCGCAAGAGGGCATGAACGAGGGTCCCTTGCTGGGGTCCGAACACGGCGGGCAGCACCGTGAACACGCCCACCACACCCCAGAAGAAGTAGAGCCACCATTCCTGCGCGTGGCTGATCACGGCGCCCGGCCCCCGGTTGTGCTCCAAGCCGAACCCGTAGCACAAGAACCAGAATGCGGCCGCGGCCACGATCCACGATGTGTACGCCAGCGCCCGCGAGCTGAGCACGCGCGCACGCGCGCCGCTGAGCTCGAGGTGGGCACTGAGCACCGCGAGGAGCATGCCGAGCGCGAAGTGATCCATGCGCGCCGGCAGCCACAAGCTCATGAAGCCGCGGGTCGACAGATCGTGCACCTGGGTGAGCAGCATCGCTCGCCAGCTGAGTCCGAACGCATAGAGCACGGCCACGCCCGCGAGCTCCGCGCGCAGCGCCGAGCGGCGGTCGCGTCCGAGATTGGCCAACAACGCGGCCCAGATCGGTAGGAACACGTAGAACGCGATCTCGGTGGCGAGCGTCCACGACTGTTGCACCGGTACCAGCGAGAACCGTACGGCGTACACGTGCAGGAGCAAGTAGTGCGCAACGATCTTGCCCGGGCTCATCGACAGGTTCTGCGGCTTCAGGAACGGCACGACGAGCACGAGGGTGAGCACGACCCAATACGCCGGCGCGATCCGCAGGAAGCGGCGGCGTCCGTAGCCGCGCCAGCCCGGGCGCGGCTCACCGTTGAGATGCGCGCGCACGAATGGGCGGTATAGCAAGAACCCGGAGATCACGAAGAAGACCGCTACGCCGATGTCGAGGCGAGCGGTGATAGGCCCGAACGTCGCGGAGCGCACCGAGAAGCCGCTGAGGTACGCGGCATGCGTCACGCACACGGCGAGAGCAGCGAGGCATCGCAGCCCGTCGAAGGCCGGGAACGTGGAGCCCGAGCGTTCGGGGCGCGACGTCGCGCGGCTCCGGATCGCCGACTCGAGCATGCGGGCGGAGGCTATCGGAGGGTCACGATCAGTGGTCATGCGCCGGCGCCGCTCACGGGCGAAGGCAACGTCTCTGGATCGTGTGGTCGGCGACGGCCCCTTGCGCCTTCGATCACGGCGGCCGCGCCGAGCGCGGCGAGCACGATGATCGCGGGCTCCGCGCCCGAGCGAAAACGTGGGTTGCCGTAGGTGGCCAAGGTCGTGACGGCCACCGCAACGGGCGCGGCGAGCACGACGAGGATCCGGCGATCCCGCCGTCGCGCCCAGAGCCCGAACGCGCCCAGCACCAACAGCGGCCATTCGAGCAGCGTGCCGAGCCACTCGGCCCGCCGGCTCCTGCCTTCGAGCACGGCGAGGTCGACCTGCTCGCCGGGGTGGGGCCACAGCCCGAACGTTCGGGCCACGCGCGCCACAGCCACGATCGGGAGCCGGCCGGTGTGGTGGCGTGCGTAGTGCAGTCCGTCTCGGCGCGCGGCATTGGCGGCGCTCGCCTCATCGAACCCGGGCGCGTCGATCGCAAAGCCGGGGAAGCACTCGGTGCCGTGCGGCCGGCCGGGCACGAACGTGGAACGCCACGCGCCGAGTGTGGGACCCGAGTAGGTGAGATCGCAGTTGGCGCCGGCGAGCACCGTGCCGAGGTTGTTCGACACCGCGACGAAGCTGTGGAAGTGCGCCGCGTTGCGCACCGTCCATGGTGTGAGCACCAACGCGCTCGTCACCACGACCGTGAGCGCATAGGCCGCTCGCCCGCGGCCGGTTCCCGGCATTGCGATCCACAACGCAATGACCACGACGGGGATCCACACGAGTGCGTCGGCGCGGCAGAGCGCGCCAAGCGCGAGCAACGCGCCGAGGATCGCGGCGCGTCGATGGTTGGGCCGGGCCTGCATCGCGAGCGCCACCAGGAGCACCGCGGCCGCCAGCGCCACGAACAGCCCCTCGGTCATGAGCAGCGCGTCGGCACCGAGCAGCATCGGGTGCACGGCGGCGACCACGGCCGCGGCGAGGCCCACTGCGTTGCCGCCGAGCGCACGCCCGAGCAGCCCGATCAACAGCGTGGCGATGCCGCCGATGAGGGGACCGAGCACGAGCTGTTGCGCATCGATGCCGTGGATGCCGACCTTGTCGACTGCCGCGATGACCGCCGGGTACAGCGGCGGGTACTCGGCCGTGGGCCGAGCGATGTGCAGGATCGCGTCGTCGAACGGGCGGATGTAGCCGCGCCCACGCGCCAGGTTGTCGCCGAGGAGGTGGTACGCGAGCGCGTCAGTGAGACAGCGCTCCTTGGCCGGGATGTGGCGCGCGGCCAGCGCTCGGTCGATCGCCGGGTCGGGCGCGCAGTGCGCGTGCGGATCGACCGTCGCCGTGAACGCGATGCGCACGCCGGCCGCGGCGGCGACGACCAGGCCCAGGGCGACCCAGAAGCGGCGGGCAGTCACAGCACCTGCGCCGCTGCGTCGCGCGGCATCAGCCGACGCGACGACGCGGCGACCGGCCGATGGCGAGGAGCGCCGGCGTGCTCTCGGTGATCGTCGCCGTCGTGTGCAGGTGGGATTCGTCGATCCCGGAACCGATGCCCGTGCGTTCCCGCCCGAGACGGTCGTACACGAGCGGCAGCACACGCTCGTAGGCCCACACGTACGTCCGGCGGGGGAGCTTGTGGCGCAGCCCGAGGCGGTCGAGGCGCAAGAGGCGATCGCCACTGGCCCGGCGGGTGGCGAAGTCGGTGTGGAGCACCTCGTCGCCCTCGAGGCCGAGGATCTCCACGTCGTCGAAGAACAAGCCGACAAGCGAGCGCAGCTGGTGCGGATCGAAGAGATACACGTGGAACGGGTTCTCGAAGTCGGCCGGGGCGTTGGGCGTGATGATGAACGCAGCGCCCGAGTCGCGGGTGACGCGGGCCAGCTCGCTCACATGCCGTTCGGGCTGCACGAAGTGCTCGATGATGTGCGACGAGCTGACGTAGTCGACCGAAGCGTCGGCGAAGCCGAGCTTCGAGCCGTCCATCGAGGCGAAGCGCAATCCGCGTGGTCCGTAGGCGGCGCCGGCGGCGATCGCCGTCGGCGCGTGGTAGTCGACGCCGATGACGAATCGGTCGGGCCCGGCGAGCTTCGCGGTCTGCGCGCCGACGCCGCAGCCCACGTCGAGAACAACGCCGGGTCCGAGGCGAGCAGCGATCTCGCGGTAGCCCGCGTCGTGCAACGCGAGCAGGGAATCGGGCGTGGAGCCCTCCATGGGCCGTTCGCCGGTGAGCTTCATCGCGGCGGGAGGCTAGCCACTGCGGTAGGCCACGTGCCCCGCGTCGCTGGTCGTGTGACAGCGGTGACCGAGTCGCGGGCCCCTCGCGTACGCTGACGCCCGTGCAACCGGCGGGCAACGTGGTCGACCAGCTCCGGGACATCGCCGAGGAGGCTGGTGTCCGGCGCGTCAACCTGCTCGCGTGGCGTGACCTCGACGACCCCGAGGCCGGCGGTTCTGAGGTGCACGCGTCCACGGTCGCGGCCCTCTGGGCCGAGGCGGGCATCGAGGTCACGATGCGAACGTCGTTCGCGGCCGGGCGCCCTCAGGTGGCGTGGCGCGACGGCTATCGGGTGATCCGCAAGGCCGGGCGTTACATGGTGTTCCCGCGTGCGGCGATCAGCGAGATGCTCGGCTGGCACGGCACCCGCGACGCGCTCGTCGAGATCTGGAACGGCATGCCGTTCTTCTCGCCGATCTGGGCGCGCACTCCGCACGTCACGTGGATCCATCACGTGCACGACACGATGTGGGAGATGACCTTGCCGCCGCGGCTCGCGCGGCTCGGCCGCTCGGTCGAGTTCCGCGTCGCTCCGCCGTTGTACCGGCACTCGCCGATCATCACGCTCTCCGAATCGTCACGCGACGAGCTCGTCAGCAAGCTCCGCTTCAAGCGCGAGCGCATCGACGTGGTCCCGCCTGGCATCGACACGCGCTTCACGCCAGCCGGCGTGAAGTCGCCGACGCCCCTCGTGGTCGCGGTGGGTCGTCTCGTGCCGGTGAAGAACTTCGGGATGTTGGTGCACTCGCTCATCGAGGTGAAGGCGTCGGTGCCCGACCTCGAAGCGGTGATCATGGGCGAGGGCTACGAGCGCGCGGAGCTCGAAGCCACGATCGCCAAGGCCGGCGCGCAGGAGTGGCTGCGACTGCCGGGGCGCGTCGACGAAGACGTGAAGATCGACCTCTACCGCCGCGCCTGGGTGCTCGCCAGCGCGTCGGTGCACGAGGGCTGGGGGATGACGATCACCGAAGCGGCTGCGTGTGGCACACCCGCGGTCGCGACCCGCATCGCCGGGCACTCCGATGCGATCGCAGAGGGGCACTCAGGCTTGCTCGTGGGCAACGAGGCCGAGCTTCGCGGCGCGCTGGTACGCGTGTTGAACGACGCGCCCCGTCGCGCCGAGCTCACCGCCGGCGCGCTCGAACATGCCGCGCAGTTCACGTGGGCGCGTACGGCACGCGACACGTTGCAAGTGCTGGCCGACGAGGTCCGCCGGAAGCGAGGCACGTGACGGTCGCCGACGGCGGTCACCGCTCGGGCGCGCGGTCACAGCCGGAGCGTGTCGATCCCGCCGACCGGTACCGCTCCCGCCCGTGGCGGTCGGGTGGCTACGCGGTCCTCGCGCTGTTGGCCTACGTGCCGCCGCTGCTCGCCGATCGCGGTCGGGTCGCGGCCGACACGAAGCAATACCTCTACCTCGACCCTGGTCGCCTGCTCTCGCGTGCCGCGTCGATGTGGGACCCGAACATCGGCTTCGGCACCGTCACGCACCAGACGATCGGCTACCTGTTCCCGATGGGGCCGTACTACTGGCTCCTCGACAAGGTCGGGTTGCCCGACTGGGTAGCGCAACGGCTCTGGCTGGGATCACTGATCTTCGCGGCCGGCCTCGGTGTGCTCTACCTGATGCGCCGGCTCGGACGCGTCGGGCCGGGCGTGGTGGTGGCCGCGCTCGCCTACATGTTCAGCCCGTACCTGCTCGACTACTCGGCGCGCATCTCCGTGTTGCTGATGCCGTGGGCGGCGCTCGGGTTCCTGATCGCGTTCGTGATCGACGCGTCGCGCGACGGGGGTTGGAGCCGCCCCGCGCTCTTCGCGCTCACCGTGCAGCTGATCGGCGGCGTGAACGCGACTGCGTTGCTGTTTGCCCTCCTCGGGCCGGCCCTGTGGCTCGCGTACAGCACGATCGTCGCCAGAGAGATCCGCTGGCGGCGCGCGTTCGCGGTCACCGGACGGGTCGGCTTGCTCACCGTCATCACGTCGTTGTGGTGGGCGGCGGGCCTGTCGATCCAGGGTTCCTACGGCATCGACATCTTGAAGTTCACCGAGACGGTGCGCGCCGTGTCGCGCACGTCGGTACCCGGTGAGGTGTTGCGCGGGCTCGGCTACTGGTTCTTCTACGGCCAGGATCGCATCGGACCATGGACGGCCGCGGCGAGCACGTACACGCAACACTCACACACGATCCTGTTCGGCTACGGCATCGCCACGCTCGCGCTCCTGGCGGCCACGACGATCCGTTGGCGTGAGCGGGGCTACTTCGTGGTGCTCGCGCTCGTGGGCACGGTGATCGCGGTTGGCGCGCACCCGTACGACTCGCCGTCGCCGCTGGGTGCGCTCTTCAAGGCGTTCGCCAACTCGTCGAAGGCCGGCCTCGCGCTGCGCAGCACGGGCCGGGCGACACCGCTCGTGGTGCTCGGTCTCGCGGCGCTGCTCGGGTCGGGTGTCGACGCGTCGTCGCGATGGTTGCGCCAGCACGATCTGTCGCGCGTGGCCCTCGCGGTGCCCGTGGTCGTGGGCGCGCTCGTGCTCGCGAACTTTCCGCCGCTGTGGGACGGGTCGTTCTACGGCGCCAACATCGAACGGCCGGAGAACATCCCGAGCTACTGGTACGACGCGGCCAAGGCCATCGACGCGGGCGGAACCTCGACACGCGTCGTCGAGCTCCCGGGTGCCGACTTCGCGTCGTACATCTGGGGCAACCTCGTCGACCCGCTCACTCCGGGGATCACGAACCGTCCGTATGTGGCGCGCGAGCTCATCCCCTGGGGCGGGCCGGCCGCCCAGAACCTGCTCGATGCGTTCGACCGTCGTTACCAGGAGAACGTGTACGACCCGCGTGGCGTGGCCGACGTCTTGCGGCTCATGTCGGCGGGTGGCGTCGTGCTCCGCTACGACATCCAGTCGGAGCGCTACAACCTGATCAGGCCGTCGGAGCTACAGCGCGCGTTCGCGGCGACGCCGGGGCTGCAGGGCCCGCAGAAGTTCGGTCCGCCGCGGCCCGCCGCGACCGCGATTCCCGAGACCGACGAGCGGGCGCTCGACGCACCGCCGAACGAAGCTGCACCGCCGTCGGTCGCCCTCTACACCGTGCCCGACGCGCGTTCGATCGTGCGGGCGGAGAGCCCAGTCGCGCCGCTCGTGGTCGCCGGTGACGGCGAAGGACTCGTCGATGCGAGCGACATCGGACTGCTCGCCGGCAACCGCACCGTGCTGTACTCCGGGTCGTACGACGCTGCGACCCTGCGGCGGATCGCGTCCGACGGCGTGCTCGTGCTCACCGACTCGAATCGCAAGCGCGCGCAACGGTGGAGCACGATCCTCGACAACTACGGCATCACCGAGCAGGCGAACCAGATCTCGCTCGCAACGGATGAGAGCGACGCGCGTCTCGACGTGTTCCCCAACGCGCCGGCCGACGCGGCGACGGTCACCGACCAACAGGGCGTCGTGACCGTGGTCGCCACGGCCTACGGCAACCCGATCTCGTACACGCCCGAGGACCGAGCGGCCCGCGCGTTCGACGGCGATCTGCGCACCGCGTGGAAGACATCGGCGTTCGACAAGGCCGACGGTCAGAAGCTGCGGGTCGTCACCCGCGCCCCGATCACCACCGACCACGTGCGGCTCGTGCAGCCGCTCGAAGGCCCCCGCGACCGCTACATCACGCAGGTGACGGTGCGACTCGACGGTCATGTCGTCGGCGCGTACCCGCTCGACGCGCGATCGCGCACCGCCGCCGGGCAGGTCGTGAGCTTCGGCACGCACACGTTCAACACGATGGAGATCGAAGTCGCCGACACGAACCGCGGTCACGACCAGCGCCTCTACGGCGGCGACAGCGCGGTGGGCTTCGCCGAGATCGACCTGCGCGATGCAGCCGGCCATCCCGTGCGCGTGCACGAGGTGATGGCCATGCCCGGTGACCTGCTCGCCGACTACGGCGCCGCGTCGCTCCAGCACCCGCTGATCGTCGTGATGGCCCGCGAACGCCAGCTACCCGTGCCGCCCCGCTACGACCCGGAGCTCGTGCTCAGCCGAGAGTTCGACCTTCCGACCGCGCGCAGCTTCGCCGTCACGGGAACGGTAAGGCTCACCTCCGACGTCGCGTCGCAGGTGCTCGATTCCGTGCTCGGCGTTCCCGATGCCGCGCACGGCGGCGTCACTGCGACCACATCGGAGTTCCTCGCCGGCTGCATCCGGTGCCGCGCGTCGGCGGCGATCGACGGCGATCCGAGGACCGCATGGAACACGCCGGTCGCCGGCGTCGTGGGGCAGTGGACCGATTATCGCGTCGCGCAGCCGCTCACGTTCGGCGCGCTCGACCTGCAGATCGTGGCGGATCACCGCCACTCGCTGCCGACGCGACTCGAGATCCAGGCCGGCGGTGAGACCCGCGTGGTCGACGTCCCGCACGTGGCCGAGCACAAGGCGCAGAACACCGTGAGCAGCGTGCACGTGACCTTCCCGACGCTGAGCGGCAGCGACGTGCGCATCAAGGTGCTGAAGGTCGAGGCGCGTCGCAGCGCGAACTACTTCGACGCCAACCCCTCGCTGCTGCCGGTCGGCATCGCCGAGTGGGGGATCCCCGGTCTGCGCGCCGCGAGTCCGTCGGCCACGCTGCCGTCGCCGTGCCGCACCGACCTGCTCACAGTCGACGGGCGGCCGCTGCCGATCCGGATCGTGGGCACGAGCAGCGACGGTCAGTCGCTGGCCGCGTTGAGCTTCGAACCGTGTGTGCCGGACAATGGCTTCTCGGCCGCGGCCGACGGCAATCAGCCGGCGATCTCGCCGGCCGCGTTGGCGCTCGCTGCCGGTCGCCACGTGATCGAGAGCGCGCCCGGTCGCAGCACGGGCATCAACATCGATCGCCTGGTGCTCGCGTCCGACGCGGGTGGTGCCGCGCACGGTGTCGACGCGGGTCGCGTCGACCCGTTCCCGGCGCAGCCGAGCGCGCCGAACGTGACCGTGCAGCACAATGGTCGTACCTCGCTCACGGTGCGCGTGCACGGCGCGTCGGGTCCGTTCTGGCTCGTGCTCGGCGAGACGCAGAACGCGGGCTGGACGGCGAGCATCAGCGGCGGTACGTCGCTCGGCGGCTCGACGCTGATCGACGGGTACGCCAACGGCTGGTACGTCACCGGCGCGCACGGCGACTTCACCGTGCACCTCGACTGGACGCCACAACGCCGCGTGTGGATCGGCCTCGCGGTCTCCGGCTTCGGCGCCGCCGCGTGCCTGGCGCTCATCGCGCTGGCCTGGGTCCGGCGCCGGCGCACTCCGCTCTTGGTGCGCGGCTTCGAGCGGCCGGTTCTCATCTTTGGTCACGGCGCCGGCGCCACGGCAGTCGCGTGGCCGGCGGCGTTGATCGCCGCGGGGGTCAGCGGCCTCGTCGCCTGGGCCGTGTCGACACTCGCATTGGGCGTCATCGTGGCCTTCCTTGTGATCGCCGTCGTGCGCCAACCGCGGCGCGCTCGCGTTCCCGTCGCACTGGTCGGTCCGGCGATTCTCGGTCTGATCGGTCTGTACATCGCCGTGAACCAGCTCCGCTACGACTACCCGCCTGTGTTCGAGTGGCCGACGCTCTTCCCGCGCGCCTACGAGCCGGGTTGGCTCGCGCTCCTCGCCGTGGTTGCCGTAGTCGTCGCGGATCTCGTGCGCACCCACGGGCGCGACGATCCTGGCGACCTCGATGACGGCGACCCGCCGCTCGACAACGCCCATTCGCCAGCGCCGCCTGAACCACAGGGGAACGACAGTGGCTGACAACCCATGGCTCGGAGATGCGTGTTCGCTCGTCGACGAGCTCCGGCGTGGCGGTCGCTCGCCGCTCGAAGAGCTCGACGCGACACTGACCGCGATCGACCATTCCGATCTCAACGCGTGGAGCTTCGTCGACCCCGACGCGGCTCGTGAGGCCGCCCGCGCGGCCGACGTGTCGCTGCCGTTCGGCGGCGTCCCGATCGGTGTGAAGGAGCTCACCGCGGTGGCCGGATGGCCGGCCACCGGGGCATCGGTCCCACTGCGCGATCGCATCGCCGCGCACACCGCCACGAGCGTCACCCGGCTGCGCGCGGCCGGCGCGATCGCCGTCGGCCTCACGACCGCGAGCGAGTTCGGAGGCGTGAACCTCACGCGCACACACCTCAACGGGGTCACGCACAATCCATGGGATGTTGCCCACACGCCCGGCGGGTCGTCGGGCGGTGCCGCATCGGCGGTCGCAGGGGGTCTGTGCACGATCGCCACCGGTGGTGACGGAGGCGGGTCGATCCGCATCCCCGCAGGTTTCACGGGAACGGTCGGGCTGAAGAACACCTACGGCCGCATTCCCAAAGGTCCGCACATGGCGCTCGTGTCGTTGACGGCCGTGAACGGTTGCCTGGCCCGTTCGGTCCGTGACGTCGCTCGTCATCTCGACGTGTGCAACGGCTTCGATCCTCGCGATCCCTACTCGCTGCCCCGAGTCGAAGGGTGGGAGCGCGACCTCGGCAGCTACCGCGACACGCTCCGCGGCAAGCGTTGCGCGATCGTGCCCGACCTCGGCCGCGCGATCGTGCACCCGGAGATCGCGGCCCGCGTGATCGAGCACGGCCGTGCGCTCGCCGCCGATGCCGGTCTCGACCTCGTCGACGTGGAGCTCCGCCTTCCCGAGCTGTCGTTCGAATGGGCGCTGTCAGGCCTCTCCGAGATCGTCATGGAGCTCGGCGACGCATGGCCCGAGTGCGAAGCCGACCTCACGCCCGAGATCGCGTTCGGCGTGAAGATCGCACACGACGTGTACAACATCGGCGTGCGAGCGCGCATCGAGGCGCAGCGCATCGTGATGAACGAGGCGATGGCCGACCTCTTCGAACAGGCCGACTTCGTGATCGCGGCGAGCAACCCCGACATCGCGTTCGCGGCCGAAGGGCCGATGGCGCGTGAGATCGACGGCGCGAAGGTGCCGCTCGGCAACAACGGCGCGCTGACCATCCCGTCGAACATCTACGGCAATCCGGCGATCTCGATCCCGGTGGGGCAGTCGGATCGCGGCGGCCTCCCGATCGGCATGCAGGTGCTCGCGCCCCATCACCGCGAGGCATGGCTCCTCGATCTGGCTGCCATCGCCGAGCGCGAGCGACCGTGGCCGCTCGTCGCGCCCGGCGCGCCGCTCTGACGGCGCAGCCGAGCCGCTCGTAGCCCGGTTGGCAGAAAGATCGCGGAACTCGCGAACCAGATCGGGCTCCGCAGCGTCAGAGTGGGTCATGAGGGGGGACGACGAGCTCGCGAGCTGGGTCCGAGACGGCTACGCGCGGGCGTATCGCTCCGCCGTCCTGATCTGCCGCAACCCGGCCGACGCGGAGGAAGCCGTGCAGGATGCCTTCCTGCGCGCCTGGCGCTTCCGTGATGCGCTGCCCGACGGCGACGGCCGCGAACCGTGGCTGTACCGGGTGCTCGTGAACTCCTGCTATTCGAAACTGCGGCGCGAGATCCCGCGCCGCGACCGCGAGGGCGAGCTGAGCCACGCGCACGCTGATCGTCACGGCGAGCTCGACGGTCCCGAACAGCTGGCCGAGCACGCGCTGATCGCCGACGCGGTGGCCGACTCGATCGCCGGGCTGCCCGATCAGCTGCGCATCCCGGTCGTGTTGCGCTACTTCACCGGCCTGTCGGAGCGCGAGATCGCACTCGCGATCCGGCGCCGGCCGGGCACCGTGAAGTCACGTCTGCACGAAGCGCGCCGTCGCCTCGCGGCCGATCCGTCGCTGAGCGCGCTCGCTACCGACATGGGGATGGCCCGATGAACGATCACTCGACGGTCGATGACGAGCACATCGACGCGTTGCTCGAACAGGTGCTGCGAGACGCGGCGGCGCGCATCGACGTGCCGAGTGGCGCAGTTGATCGCGTGCTCACTGCGGCGGGCCCAGCGCGGCACGCCATGAGCATCCGGTCGCAGCCGGCTCGTGCGTACGGGCGACCCTTGGCGGTGGCGGCGTCGCTCGCGGCGGTGATCGCCCTCGTCGTGGGCGTGGTCGCGTCGGCGCCGGGGTCGCACACATCGAGCGACAAGGCGTCGAGCGGCGGCGCCGCCGCCCCGTCGGTACCGGCAGATGCGCAGCGGCTGTTTCCGAAGACCGCCGAGCAGCAGCGCGGGTTCCAGGTTGGCGCGTCTCCGCCCACGTCGTCGGCGCCATCCCACGCGAGTGGCGGCGCCGGCGGCCCGTCGGGCGGGGCCGCCGACGCGGCGAAGATCGTGCGCACCGCGTCGGTGCAGCTCGAGGTAGAGCAGCGGGGTGCCTTGCGTCAGACCAGCGACCGCGTGCGGGCCATCGCGCTGGGCGCAGGTGGCTACGTGTCGACGAGCGAGGTGCAGGCCGAATCGTCGGCGCCGTCGGGTTCCATCACGATCCGGGTACCGGTCGGCGCCTACGACACGGTGGTCAACCAGCTCACCGCGCTCAAGGGCACGAAGCTGCTCGGCAGCGCGGAATCGGGGCGCGATGTCACGGCGTCCTACACCGATCTCCAGGCGCAGATCACCGCGCTCACCGGGGAGCGCGACTCGCTGCTCGTGGTGCTGTCGAAGGCGCAGAACATCGGTGACATCCTCGCCGTACACGATCGTCTCGTCGCCGTCGAGACCTCGCTCGACCAGGTGCAGGGCCAGGCGAACCTGCTCGCCGACCAGGCTGCGATGTCGTCGATCGCGATCTCGCTCGCCGAGAAGGCTCCGGCCGCACCCGCCGCTCCGAAGCCCAAGCACCACGCCGGGGGCTTGGCGGGCGCGTGGTCGGACGCTCGCCACGGGTTCGCGCACGCCACTGAGTCGATCGTGGCGCACAGCGGCGGCACGATCGTGGTGGTGCTGGCGCTGCTCGCCCTCGTGTTCCTCGTCCGCTACCTCTACCCAGTCCTGCGCCGCGGCCTCCTCTGATCGAACATGCGTCAGAAGCCGCGTCTGGAGGCGGGTAACTGACGCATGTTCGGATCGTGAGAACATGCGCGGGCATGCCCGACCACGATGTCCAGGAGTCCTCGTTCGCGGGGCTCGACGCGGCCACGCTCTACGCGATCTTGCGCCTGCGGGCCGACGTGTTCGTGGTGGAACAGGAGTGCGCGTTCGCCGATCCCGACGGCCGCGATCTCGAGCCGACGACCCGCCACGTCTGGATCGCCCGCGACGGCGCCGTCGTCGCGTACCTGCGGGTGCTGCGCGAGCCCGACGGCACGCGCAAGATCGGCCGGGTCGTGACGGCACCGTCGGCACGTGGCGAGGGGCTCGGCGATCGTGTCATGGCGGTCGCCCTCGAGCTCGTGGGCGACGAACCGGTCGTGCTCGACGCGCAGAGTCGCCTGGCGGCTTGGTACGGCCGGCTCGGCTTCGTGCGCAGCGGCGACGACTTCTGGGAAGACGGCATCCTGCACACACCGATGCGCCGCGGCTGACCCGTCGAGCCTGACTCGCCGCGATCAGGACGCGTCGTCGGCGAGCTTCCAGCGCGCCAGTGCGTCGCGCCGCCCGTTCACCGAGATCACGAGCGCATGCGGCCCGGGCTGCCAGCGATGCGATCGCTGGCTCGGGATGTGGTGCACCCGTGCCAGCGTCACCGCATCGAGCGCGCCGAGCGTGCGGCACGCGAGCCGGCCATGGGCCACGGGCACCTCGCCGTCGTCGACGAGGCGCACGATCTCGTACTCCACGAGCACCGGGATCGGATAGGTCTCGGCCGACACGAGCCGCAGCGAGAAGCGGACCTCGGATCCCAGCGCGGCGTTCGCCGTGTCGAGCGTGAAGTCGCGCACCCGTACCGCGGCCTCGGGCGCGTAGCCGGCGAGCCGCAGCGCGGTGGCGTCGCTGCGGTCCACGAGCGGCCGCAGGCCGCGGCGCACCACGCTGGCCGTATGGGGACCCCCCTCGGCGACCCATCGGCCCGCGGTGGCGAGCGCCAGGGTCGGGTGGGTCCGCGCCAGCGCGGCGAGCCCCTCGGCAACGTGGCGCCGCACCGACGCGGTGGCGTTCTCACGGTCGGCGTCGAGCGCGAGGATCAAGGCGCGCACATCGGCGGGCGGGTCGGGCGCTCGGGCGGCTGATCTGGTCATCGGCATCGTCATCTCGGCGGCATCAACACAGAATCATGTCCGATTGTGCCCGACTCGCGCGCGACGATGGTGAGTGCTCTCGGTACGTGACCTGGCGGTAGAGGTGGGCGGACGGCTCACCACCGTCGGCGCGTCGTTCACATTGCGCCCCGGCGACAAGGCGGGGCTGGTAGGTCGCAACGGCGCGGGCAAGACGTCGCTGCTCAAGGTGATCGGCGGGGAGGCGCCCGCCGCGGCCGGGGTGATCGGCCGGCCACCGAAGCTCGGCTACCTCACCCAGGACCCGAAGCCGCGGGGGAGTGGCGTGGAGGCCACGGGCCTGTCGCACGTGCTCTCGGGTCGCGGACTCGACGCGCTGGTGCTGCGCCTCGAGAAGCTCCGCCTCGACATGGAGACGGACCCCACCACCCGCAACGTGGATCGCTTCGGGCGGGCCCACGACGAGTTCGAGCGGCTCGAGGGCTACGCGGCCGAGTCGGAGGTGCGCGCGATCGCCGCCGGCCTCGGTCTGCGGTCCGACCGCCTCGACCTTCCCATCGACGCCCTGTCGGGTGGCGAGCGGCGCCGGGTCGAGCTGGCCCGCATCCTGTTCGCAGGGAGCGACGCGCTCTTGCTCGACGAACCCACGAACCACCTCGACATCGACGCCAAGACCTGGCTCATGGGCTTCCTGCGCGGTTACCGCGGCGCGCTGCTCGTGGTGAGCCACGACCTCGAGCTGCTCGACTCGGCCATCACCCGGGTGCTGCACCTCGACGAAGGCGAGCTGATCGAGTACCGCGGCACCTACTCGCAGTACCGCGCCGCGCGCGCCGCTGACGAGGAGCGGCGGGGCAAGGTCGGTGCCCAACAAGACGCCGAGATCCGCCGCCTCTCCACCCTGGCCGACTCGATGCGCGGCCAGACCGAGAAGCGGGCCCGCAAGGCCAAGTCGATCGACTCGCAGGTGGCACGCCTCGAGACCCAGCGCGTGAAGGCCGTGCGCGCAGAGCGCAAGATCCGGGTGCGCCTCCCCGAACCGCCCCGTTCGGGTGCCGTCGTGCTCGATGCGCGCGGACTGGCCAAGTCGTTCGGCACGAACGCGGTGTTCGACGACGTGACGTTCGACGTGGGTCGCGGCGAGCGGGTGCTCGTGCTCGGTCTCAACGGCGCGGGCAAGACCACGTTGCTGCGCATCCTCACCGGCGCGCTCGCCTCCGACGGCGGCGAGTTCCGGCTGGGTCACAACGTGTCGCTCGGCTACTACGCGCAGGAGCACGAGACGATCATGCGCAACCAGACGCTGCTCGCCCACATGGGTGAGGCCGCGCCCGGGGTCACGGAGCAGGCGAAGCGAGATCTGCTCGGCATGTACGGGCTGTCGGGCGAGATGGCCTTCCAGGAGGCCGGCACGCTGTCGGGCGGCGAGAAGACGAAGCTCGCCCTCGCCATGCTCACGGCCGGGCGCCACAACCTGCTCCTCCTCGACGAGCCCACCAACAACCTCGATCCGCCGTCGCGGGCCGCGGTGGGTGCGGCGCTGCGCGAGTGGAAGGGCGCCATGGTCCTGGTGAGCCACGACACCGAGTTCGTCACTGAGCTCGCCCCGCAACGGGTGCTGCTCATGCCCGACGGCGATCTCGACCACTGGACCGACGACTACCTCGATCTCGTCGCGCTGGCGTGACCAGGGGCGCTGGCGCCCGCGTCGCGCCGCCCTCGCGGTGGCATACCGCACAAGACTGACGTTCGTGTCATAGAGTGATCCTGGTTCGACGTGATCCGGGGGGATGCCATGTCGCACGAGACGAGCCGCGATTCGGCGCGCGGACGGCGACGCTGGCACCGGGCAGCGGGCGCGGCGATCTTGGTCGGCCTTGTCGCGACCGCCTGTGGCAGCAGCGGCAGCGGCACGGGCAACTCGACCACGTCGGTGGCCGGCGGCGGTCCGACCACGGTGGCGCTCTCGCACGCGCTCGGCACCGGTGTCACGGCCGCCACGATCAAGATCGGGGTGGTCGCCCCCGACTTCAAGTGCTTCCAGCAGTTCGTCGACCAGATCCGCACCAACGAGAAGCAGGTGTGGCAGGCCTACGTCGACGCCATCAACGCCGCGGGCGGCATCAACGGTCGTCACCTCGTCATGGACTTCAAGCAGTTCTGCCCAGTCCCGGGTACCGGCGTGCAGGCGAGTGTGATGTGCACGCAGTTCACCGAGGACGACCACGTGTTCGCGGTGATGGGCACGCTCGTCGACTTCTCCGGCGACACGCACCAGTGCATCGCCGGGCAGCACAAGACGCCGCTGCTCACGTTCCTCGTCGACCAGGCCTGGATCGACAAAGCACCCGGCATGCTCATCGCGCCCGACATCGCCAAGGAACGGCGAGTGAACGTGATCCTCACCCTGCTCGCGCGCCAGCACACACTCGCTGGCAAGACCGTCGCCGTGCTCGGTGAGACCGTCACGAAGAAGGCGGTGTCGGGCACTGTCGTGCCGGGGCTCAAGAAGCTCGGCGTAAAGCTCGGCGCCACCGCCACCCTCACGATCAACGGCTCCGACACCACTGCCGCGCAAGCCCAGCTCGACAGCTTCATCGAGCGGTGGAAGAGCGACGGCGTGAACGCGATCTTCATGAGCGGCGAGCAGGTCTCGGCGAAGCAGTTCGTCGAGAAGATCAAAAAGCAGATGCCGAACGTGATGCTCATCGCCGACACGGGTCAGGTGAACGGCTACGGCCAGGATTACGTGGTCGACCACATCAAGCCCGATCCCTACGAGGGCATCATCAGCGCCGACGGCGAGACCGGTGCGCAGCACGACCTCGGCGACAACTTCAAGCTGTGCGCGAGCATCTACCAGAAGGCGTTCAACGCGCCTGCGCCGCAGTGGGACACAGTGATCCCCGGGCCGAACAAGAAGACGATCGACACGTACGGCCTGCTCGAAGACGCGTGCACGCTCACACAGCTGTTCAAGGCGATCGCCGCTAAGGCCGGTCCTTATCTCAACGTCGACACGTGGAAGAACGCGGTCGACAACATGGGCACCGTGCCCGACATGGACACGCGCTACGCCTCGCTCCACAAGGGCAAGTACGACGCCGACGACACGTTCCGGCTCGTGGCGTTCGACTCGTCGATCGGTACGAAGGGCGACTGGCGCGAGCTCACGCCGGTCCAGGACGTCGGGAACGGTGTGCGGTGATGCGCCGACGCGTCGGCCCGCGCTCGCGCGGCGTTGTCGCGATGCTCCTCGCGGTCGCGTTGATCGCCGCGTGCGGGGGCAGTTCGAACAAGACGGGAAGCTCGACGACGGCCGGCGTCGCGACCACGACCACGCCCGCCGCCCCGCAATCGAAGACGTTGGGGCCCGGCGTGACCGCCACGACCGTCAAGCTCGGCGTGCTGCTGATCGACTGGGGCTGCGTCAAGCAGTTCGTCGACTCGATCCGCACCACGGAGAAGAAGACGTACGGCATCTACTTCGACTACATCAACAGCCACGGCGGCGTCGCGGGCGGCAAGAAGATCGTTCCCGTCTACACGACCTACTGCCCGATCAACAACGCCGGCGAGCTGACTGCATGCACGCGTCTCACCGAGGACGACCATGTGTTCGCGGTGGTCGGAACGTTCTATGACCCCACCGGTGACGCGCAGCTGTGCTTCGCCAAGCAGCACGACACGCCGATCATCGCGGACTCGCTCACCCAAGACCTTGTCGGGAAAGCCACTCCCGGCTTGATGGTCACGCCCGACATCACCCCCGACCGCCGTCTGCGCGTGATCATGTCGCTGCTCAAGGCGCACAGGACGCTCGCCGGCAAGACCGTTGCCGTGCTCGCCGAATCCACCGCCAAGCCTCGTGTGCAGGGCGTGATCGACCCGGCCCTGAAGTCGATGGGCGTCAAGCGCGGATCCGACGCGAGCCTCACGATCAGCGGTTCCGACACCGCCGCAGCGCAGCAACAGCTCGACAGCTTCATCGAACGGTGGAAGACCCAGGGCGTCGATGCCCTCGTGCTGGTCGGTGACGCGGCGTCGTCGAAGCAGTTCGTCGAGAAGATCCGCAAGCAGCTGCGCGGCGTGACGTTGGTCAGCGACACCACGAGCGTGTTGAGCGGAGCGCAGGACGAGCAGCGAGCGCACGTGACGCCGAACCCGTACGACGGCATCATCACGGCCGAAGGCCAGACGGGCGCCGAGCACTCTCAGGGCCAGCACGCCCAGTTCTGTCACGGCACCTACCGCACGGCCACGGGCACGGCGGTGCCGTCGCCCAACGCCATCGTGAAGGACAGTCACGGCCAGCGCCTCGATCTCTACGGCGAGATCGAAGACGGGTGCCTCTACCCAGAGATGTTCAAGCAGATCGCCGATCGTGTCGGCCAGTACCTCGACGCACAGAACTGGGCGAGTGCGGTCAACCACTTCGGGCCCATCGAAGACATGTCGACCATCTACGCGTCGCTGCACCAAGGCAAGTACGACGCCGACGACACCTACGGCCTTGTGTCGTACGACCCGACGATCCCGAGTCTCGGGGACTGGAAGCGCCTGTCGCCGGTCCAGGATGTGGGGAACGCGTGACACCCACGCCAGTGAGCAACGATCCATACTGAAAACTCGGCCGCAGTGCGCGGTCGCGCAATCCGGGAGGGCAACAAGAATGCATCGAGGCGCAGACCGAAGAAGCGCATGGTCGCGGCGAGTCGTGGCGGCTACTGCCGCCATCGCCGTGCTGGGCGCGGCCGCATGCGGGAGCAGCAGCAAGGGCGGTGGGAGCGCCACAACGGGAGGGGGCGGAAGCACCACGACCGGTGCACCCCAGCCGGTGAACAAGACGCTTGGTCAGGGCGTCACGGCAACGACGATCAAGATCGGCGTCGCACTCATCGACTGGCAGACCATCGCGCAGTTCATCGACTTCAACCACGGCGACGAGGTGAAGACCGATCAGGTCTTCTTCGACGCGATCAACAAGGCCGGCGGTATCGGTGGCCGCAAGATCGTGGCCGTGTACCAGAAGTACAAGCCGATCGGGTCGCAGGACCCGACCAACGTGTGCACGAAGTTCACTGAAGACGACAAGGTCTTCGCAGTGCTCGGCAACATCGAGGACTCGACGGGTGCGTCGCAGGCGTGTGTGTCGAAGACGCACCACACGATCCTCATCGGTCACGACATGACCGCGGTCGAGCTCAACTCGGCGTCGCCCGGTGGCTTGATGCTCACACCGGACGTCGCGGCCGAGCGTCGACTCGACGTGTTGCTGTCGCTCGTGAGCCAGCGCAAGACGCTGCAGGGCAAGAAGGTCGCCGTGCTCGCCGAGACGGCGACGAAGGGCCGGATCAAGTCGACGATCGATCCGGCGCTGAAGAAGATGGGCGTGTCGGAAGGCACGTCGGCGATCCTGAACACCGGCACGAGTGCCGACACGACCGCCGCGCAGCAACAGCTCGACAGCTTCCTCGAGCGTTGGAAGACCGAAAACGTGAACGCACTGATCATCTCGGGCCCCGACGTGGTCTCGAAGCAGTTCGTCGAGAAGATCAAGAAGAAGAACCCGTCGATGCTCCTGCTCACCGACGCCGAGTCGAGTGCACTCGGTGCCGCGCAGGACGAAGTGACGGCCCACACCACGCCGAACCCGTACGAGGGCATGCTCACGGCCAACGGTCTCACCGACCAGCAAGCCTTCGAGACGCCCGAGATGCAGGCGTGCGTGAAGACATACCAGGACGCCACGGGCGAGACGGTGGTGGCCCCGCAGGACCTCAAGCCGGGCAAGGACGGCAAGCGCGTGCAGGTCTATGTGGCGATCTCTGACATCTGCCGCGAGCTCACGCTCTTCAAGGCGATCCTCGCCAAGGTCGGCCCGTACGTCAACAACGACAACTGGGTGAACGCCGTGAACAGTCTCGGCGCCGTCACCGGTGAGGCGGGCAGCCAGTACGCGTCGCTGCACCAGGGCAAGTACGACGCCGACGACACGTTCGCATTGGTCGCGTTCGACTCGACGGTGAAGGACTTCAAGGCCGTCTCGCCGATGCTCGACGCCACCAAGAGCTGACGCCCCCCAACCCCCACGAAACACGGCTTGGTCGGGCGGAGAGGTCGCAGAGCGACCTCTCCGCTCACCAGGACGTCGAGCGCTTCGAGCATCGACCCGGCGAGCGCGTCGCTGAGGTATCCCGAGTCGAGATCGAGACGCGCGCGCAACGCGCGGGTGTCGCTTCCACCCGTGCCGATCTCCCGGAGCAGCCGCGATGCCCTGGGCCTTCGGGAACAGGTGCTGACTAGAGCCGGTCGCGACCCCGGTGGGGGCGTTGCTCATCGGCGCGCTCGGATGCTTCAGTGCTCACCCCGCGGGAGCCACGGTCGGGACGACTCGGCTCGTTCCCGCGCAATACCCGACGATCCAGGCCGCGATCACCGCGTCGACGACGGGTGACATCGTGCGGGTCGCCCCCGGCCACTACATGGAGACGCTCGACTTCGGGGGGAAGAACATCACCCTCGTGAGCGTGGGCGGATCGAGTCAGACGACCATCGACGGGTCCGCCGCCACCAACGCCTTCCACACGACGGTGACGATCGGGCCGCTCGGGATCATCCGAGGCTTCACGATCACCGGCGGGACATTCTCGTTCGGCGGCGGCATGCTCGTGAACGGCGCCGGGTCGGTTGTGACCGACAACGTCTTCACCGGGAACAGCGACCCGGATGGGGGCGGCTACGGCGCATGAACGGCAACATCGCCGCGCCGCCGCAGTTCGTCGACGCGGCCAACCTCGACTTCCACCTCGCGGCAGGGTCAGCGGCGATCGAATCGGGTGCTTCGGCCGGCGCGCCCAGGAGCGACTTCGACCGGAGGCATCGCCCGCTCGACGGCAACCTCGACGGCGTGCGCGTCCCGGACATCGGGGCGTTCGAGTACGCCCCGCCGGGGGCACACACCCGCTGACGGAGCAGCAGGACAGGTTCGCGACGGACCGTGCCAGCGGCCGCTATGCGTTGCTGCGCTGGATGGCGCGGTCGTCGGTACCGAGGTACGACGAGACGACCCGCTCGTTGTTGCGCACCTCGTCGGGAGAGCCCGATGCGATGACGCCGCCCGCCTCCATGCAGTAGATGCGGTCGCTGATCGACAGGATCATCGGGAGGTCGTGTTCGACCACGATGAGCGTGGCGTCGAGCTCACGCTGGACGCGCTTGATCAGTGGGCCGAACGCTTCGGCTTCGCGCTGCGCGACGCCGGCCGTGGGCTCGTCGAGGCAGATCACGCGCGGCGCGACGGCGAGCACCGAGGCCAGCTCCACGATGCGGCGCGTGCCTGTGGAGAGCTCGGCGATGAAGCGGTCGGCGTAGCGCCCGAGCCCGAGATAGTCGATGAGCTCGGCGGCTTCCGTGCGCTTCACGCGCTCGGCGCGGGTTGCGTTGGGGAGGTAGAGCAGCGTGCCCCAGAACGAGGTGCGCTTGCGCGCTTCGAGCGCCAGCTGCACGCACTCGCGCACAGTCAGCTCGGGGAAGAGCGTCGCGGCCTGGAACGTTCGACCGAGCCCGACTCGGGCGCGTTGGTGCGCGGCCATGTCGCTGATGTCGCGACCGAGCAGATGCACGTGGCCCCTCGCCGGCACGTAGCCACCGATCGCGTTGAGCAACGTCGACTTGCCGGCGCCGTTCGTGCCGATGAGGCCGATCACCTCACCCGGGTTGGCGAAGAAGTCGACGTTGTCGACCGCGACGATGCCGCCGAAGTGCACGCTGAGGCCGGTGGTCGACAGCACGTGGCCTTCATCGGAGAGCGTGAGTGTCTTCGTCTGGGCGCGCGCGAGCGAAGCGGGCGGCGCGGTTGCGGTCTTCACCGGCCGCTCCGGGAGCCGCTTCTCGAGCCAGGTGAGCACGAGGCCGCGCGCCCAGTAGCCGATCTGCGTGAAGCCGCCCGGGATGTAGAGCAGGATGATCAGCAGGCCGATGCTCGACGTGAACAGCGGGACGGTCTCGTTGTTCGGCCAGAACGCGGGGAGCCCGATCACCCACAACGCGCCCGTGACGGCACCGGCGAGGCTGCCGAGGCCGCCGATCACCGCGACCGCCACGATCGTGAGCGAATCGGGGAACGTGAAGAAGCGCTCGGAGAACCCGACGGTGATCACGAGGCCCCCGAGCAGCGCGCCGCCGAGACCGGCGATGAACCCGCCCAGCGCGAAGGCGATCAGCTTGGTGCGAGTGGCGGAGACGGTGAGGGCCGCGGCCGCGGGCTCGTTCTCGCGCACACCGATGATCATGCGGCCGACGCCACTGCGCCGGAGGTGGCTGGCGAGCACGAGCACCAGCACGAGCACCGCGAGCACGAAGTAGTAGTAGGTGCGGTTGTGGAGCGGAAGGTTGATCGGGCCGAGCTTGCCGCGATCGAGCTCGACGGTGAGCCCGGCGCCCGGGTCGAAGATCGGCCGGTAGAAGATGTACTCCTCCGCCGCGATCGCGAATGCCATCGTGCTGATCGCGAGGAGTAAGCCCTTCACGCGGAGTGCGCCGATGCCGACCGCGACGGCGAGCGTTGCTGCGACGACCGCGCCGAGCACGAGCGCGAGCACGAACGGCAGCGGATGTGGAGTCTCGGAGCGGTCGATCGTGGCCACGAACGCGGCGGCGCCCGCGATGATCGTGGTGACGGCGACACCGGCCGTGATGGCGCGCTGCGTGCCGCGGAAGCGGCGACTCGTGAGCATGCTGACCGCCGCGATCGCAATCACGAGCAGGATCACCGCGGCACCGAGCGGTATCGGCCGCAGCGAGCCCTTCGCGAGCCGGTGCGCGCGCCAACCGATGTTGAGTGACGGACCGTGCACGAAGGCCGCCGCGCTCAGCGCACCCACGCCGGCGAACGCCATCTGGCCGAGCGAGAGCTGCCCGGCCCAACCCGTGAGCACTGTCACGGAGATCGCACAGATCGCAAAGGCGAGGATCATCGCGTAGGTCTGATGGCGCGACGACTGCGTGATGACGATCGGGATGATGACGGCGACCACGAGCGCCATGGCCGCAAAGAGCTGCGGCATGCGGCGCACCCACCACACCTCACGCAAGCGCTCGGGCACCGGTGGGACGCGCGGCGCGAAGGCGAAGCTCTCGCCGCCGGCGTCATCGGCGCGGCTCATGCGGGCCACGAGCAGCAGCACGACCACGAACAAAATGAACTGCTGCAGCCCCGTGTCGTTGGGGAAGTTGAAGTTCATCACCTGGCTCACGACCGACAGCACGATCGCGCCCAACACCGCACGAGGGAACGACGTCATGCGGCCGATCAAGGCACCGGCCAGGCCGAGGAGCAGCGTGTCGGGCCCGATCGAGACCAGCTGGGCCGACGTCTGCTGCGTGGCGATGAGGATGATCGACACGGCCGACAGGAACCCGGCGATGGTCCAGACCGCGGTCGACATCAGCTTCGGACTCACACCTGTGAGACGGGCGAGGTCGGAGTTCGTCGCCGCGGCGCGTACGGAGTCGCCGAACCGGTTCGAGCCGAGCAGCCACCACAGGCCGAACGTGACGGCGGGTACGACGATGATGGCGAGGAGCTGCGGGCCGGTGACGGTGATCGAGCCGATGTGCCACTCGCTGGCCATGGGGGTGGGGTACTGCGTCTGCAGCGTTCCCGTGCGGTAGTCGGGGAGCGTGAGCGTGACGGCGCGTGCGAGCTCGGCGACACCGATCGTGGCGACCAACACGATCACGCGCGGGGCTTTGAACAGTCGCCGGATCACGGCCAGCTCCACGACCGTTCCCGACAGCGTGCCGACGAGCACGGCCATGAGGAGCGACGGCCAGTAGGGCCAGCCCGACTTGCCGGCCATCACTGCCAGTAGCGCCGCGGCCGGAACACCGAGGTCGCCGACGGCGAAGTTGATCACGCGGCTCGATCGGTAGACGAGCACGATGCCCATCGAGACGAGCGCGATGCTCAACCCATAGACGAAGCCGATGAAGATGAGGTTCGCCGTGAAGATGTGCGGCTGCAGCAGCGATGCGAGCATCAGCCGCCTTCCGTTCCGAAGAAGACCGCCCGCGCGAGATCGTCCCGCTCGAGAAGATCCTGTGCGGCTCCTTCGAACTTGACCTCACCCTTTTCGAGGAAGATCGCACGGTCGGAGATGGCGAGCGCCACGTTCAGCGACTGCTCCACGATGATCATCGTCTGACCGCGAGCCTTGAGGTCGTCGACGAGGGCGAGCATGCGCTGCACCACGATCGGCGCGAGGCCAAGCGACAGCTCGTCGATCAGCAAGATGTCGGGCTTCTGGATGAGCACGCGGGCGAGCGCGAGCATCTGCTGTTGGCCGCCGCTGAGGCTGCGCGCCGGCTGCTTGCGGCGCTCGTCGAGCTCGGGGAACAGCTCGAGCACGGTGTCGATGCGCTCGTCGTGCTCCGCCTTGCTGCCGGCTTCGAGGCGCGCACTCAACGTCAGGTTCTGTTGCACGGTCAGGCTCGGGAACACACCCTTGCCGCCAGGCAGCTGCACGATGCCGTGCTTGACGCGCTGCTCGGGCGCCACATAGGTGATGTTGCGACCGTTCAGGCGCACGACACCACGTTCGGGAACCTCGAGACCACTGATCACGCGCAGGATCGTCGATTTCCCGGCGCC
>JADGOO010000059.1 GCA_017882905.1 Acidimicrobiia bacterium
GCTTCCGGGAATGCGGCAGTCACTCAACACCACTTCCGCGGTGTGCGACGCGCGGATGCCCATCTTCGAGAACTTCTGGCCCATGGAGAGGCCGGGCGTGCCGGGCGGCACGATGAACGACGCGTGCCCGCGGCTCTTGAGCTCAGGCTCCACGGCGGCGACGACCACATGGATCGTGGGCACCTTGGTGATGCCGCCGTTGGTGATCCACGTCTTGGTGCCGTTCAGCACCCACTCGTCTTTCGCTTCGTCGTACACGGCGCGTGTGCGCAACGACGAGACGTCGGAACCGGCGTCGGGCTCGCTCACCGCGAACGCCGCCATGCGGATGTCGTCGGAGGTGCCGAAGCACTGGGGCACCCATTCGGCGATCTGCTCGGGCGTGCCGTTGCCGACGATGCCCGAGACTCCGAGCGTCGTGCCCATGATGGCGAGCGCAATGCCGGCGTCACCCCACGTGAGCTCTTCGGAGACCATCGGGAACGTGATGCCCGTGGGGTCGGAGAAGGCGTTGGCGATGAACTCCCACGAGTACAGACCGATCTTGGCGGCCTCCTCGATCACCGGCCACGGCGTCTCTTCACGCTGGTCGTACTCGGGCGCCACCGGACGGATCACGTCCTTGGCGAAGTCGTGCACCCATTGCTGGAGCTGCAGCTGGTCGTCGTTGAGATCGAGCGAGAACTCGGCCATGACGGTCTCCCGGAGCCGGGCGTCCGCACCGGTCCACTCCGGAGCGCCGACGCCGTGTTACTGATCGGTAACCCACTGTATCCCACGGTGGCCGGGCCTCGAAACCCGCCGTCGGGTCAAAGCGCGTTGCGTCACTAGATTCGGCCGCCGTGTTCGCAGGACGTGCCGCCATCGCCGGGATCGGAGAGACCGACTACGTGCGCGGCTCGCAGTACCTGCCCGTGGAGCTGATGCTGCAGGCGGCTCGCGACGCCATCGCCGACGCCGGGCTCTCCCCCTCCGACATCGACGGCATCGTGCCACCGCCCGGCTACACGTCGGTGGAGGAGCTCGCCGCCAACCTCGGCATCGATGAGCTGTCGTTCGCGACCACGGTGCACATGGGCGGCGCGTCGTCGGTCGCGTCGCTCCAACACGCCGCGCTCGCCGTGGCGAACGGCATCGCCGAGAACGTGCTGTGCGTAGTGGGCTGGAACGGCTACAGCGCGTTCCGGCCGAAGCCGGGCGTGCCGCGCCCGCGACGTGGCCTGGACGGCAGCGCAGTGGGCGACGTGGTCCTCGACTACTACCTGCCGTACGGCGCGCGATCCGCCGCACAGTTCTACGCATGGATCTGCACGCGCCACAAAGAGCTCTACGGCACGCTCGACACCGACATGGCGCAGATCGCGTTGACGTTCCGCGAACACGCGCAGCACAACGACAAGGCGCTCATGCGGGGCCGCACGCTCTCGCTCGACGAATACCTCAACGCACGTTGGGTCTCGGAGCCGTTCCGGCTCTACGACTGCTGCCTCGAGACCGACTGCGCCTGTGCGGTCGTCGTCACGTCGGTCGAGCGCGCCCGCGACCTGCGACACACCCCGGTGACGATCATGGGTGTGGCCGAGGGCCATCCGTATCCCGCCGACGACATCGCGAACCGACCCGACCCGTTCGTGGTCGGACTCACGCACGCCGCGCCGCGCGCGCTCGCCATGGCCGGCGTGCAGGCGAGCGACGCCGACTTCGCGCAGATCTACGACTGCTTCACCTACGTGGTGCTCCTGCAGATCGAAGCGCTCGGCCTCTGCGAGCGCGGCGGCGCGGGCGAATGGGTGCGCCCCGGCGCGTCGCGCATCGGTCTCGGCGGCGAGCTACCCATGAACACGCACGGCGGGCTGCTCAGCCAGGGGCACATGTGGGGCATGAACCACGTGGTCGAAGCTGCCCGCCAGCTGCGCCACGAGGCCGGCGCGGCCCAGGTGCACGGCTGCGAGCTCGGGCTCGTGACCGGGTGGGGCGACTTCGGCGACGGCTCGCTCGCCGTGCTCGGTCGGGACCGGGGCTGAGGAGGCACGCGATGATCCCCCAGCCGGTAGGGCTCAACGCCGAGTTCTACGCCTGGTGCGCCCGCGGCGAGCTGCGCCTGCAGCGCTGCACCGCGTGCGGAACCTGGCGCCACCCGCCCCGCTTCCTGTGCGCCGCATGCGGCTCGGCCGAATGGTCGTGGGAGCCTGCCACCGGCCGGGGCCGGATCTTCTCGTGGACGGTCACGCACCAAGCGTTCTTCCCCGATCGTGAGGTGCCCTACGCGATCGTGGTGGCCGAGCTCGACGAAGGGCCCCGCCTCGTGGGCAACCTGCGCGGCATCGCCATCGACGAGCTCGCCCTCGACCTGCCCGTGCAGGTGGTGTTCGAGGCCGTTTCCGAGACGGTCGCCCTCACGCACTTCGGTCCGCTGCCGATGGAGTGAGTGCGGATCCGCAGGATGCGGGCCGCAGCACCAGGACGCACCACTTCGACCACGGACGGTCGCAACCATGGATGGATCCCGCGCTCGCGCGGTGCTCGGCGTGTCCGAGCACGTCTCAGCCGATGAGCTTCGCCGCGCCTTTCGGCGCGTCAGCCTCGTCACCCACCCCGACCACGGTGGTGACGCCGACGCGTTCACCGAGGCGCTGACCGCCTTCCGAGTGCTCGAGGCGACGGCCCGTGCGCCACGACCCGTCGCGTTGCCGACAATCGTCGCGGCGCACGCCGGGTTCGACAGCTACGACACGCCTCGGGTGGCGCGCCCGCCGACCGCGGCTACGGCAGCGGCCGCGATGCCCGACTTCGCGTCGGTGCTGCACGCCGTGATGGCGCAAGCGGCGGCGTAGACGAGCCGCGTAACGTTCGCCGGCATGGAGCTCTGGGAGCTGTCGGCACGCGAGTGCATCCGCGACACGATCGCCCGGTACAACCACGCCGGCGATTCGGGCCACTTCGACGACATGATCGCCACGTTCGCGCCCGACGGCGTGCTCGAGGTCCATGGCGAGTCACGCCATGAGGGCCGCGACGCATTGCGCGCGTTCTTCTCCAACGTGCGCGGCGAGTCGGGCGGCACGCGCCGCATGACCGTGTTGCGGCACTGCGTGACGAACACCTTGATCGACCTGCAGGGGCCCACCGAGGCGTCGGCCCGTTCGTACTTCCAGGTGATCACCGACATCGGGCTCGATCACTGGGGCAGCTACCGCGACCGCCTCGTGCCGGTCGGCGAGCGCTGGCTGCTCGCGCACCGCAGCGTGAAGACCGCGGGCTACGCCACCGACAGCTTCTTTGCCCACCCCCCAGAGGCCTAGGCCACGGGATTGCTCAGTCGACGCTGACGGGCGGGCAGGTGCAGAAGACGTTGCGGTCGCCGTACGCGCCGTCGATCCGGCTCACCGGCGGCCAGTACTTCGCGCGCCGGTCGACACCCGGCGGGTAGGCGGCGAGCTGACGTCCGTAGGGGTGCGTCCACTCGTCGGCGATCACGTCGGCGGCCGGGTGCGGCGCGTTGCGCAACGGGTTGTCGTCGGCGGGCCACTCCCCAGCGCCCACCCGGTCGATCTCACCTCGGATCGAGATCATCGCTTCGCAGAACCGATCGAGCTCGACCAGGCTCTCCGACTCGGTGGGCTCGACCATCAACGTGCCGGCCACCGGGAACGACATCGTGGGTGCGTGGAAGCCGTAGTCGATGAGGCGCTTGGCCACATCGTCGACCGTCACACCAGTGTCTTTCGTGAGCCCGCGGAGGTCGACGATGCACTCGTGCGCGACGAGTCCGCCACGGCCCGAGTAGAGGATCGGGAAGTGGTCCGAGAGGCGACGAGCCACGTAGTTCGCGTTGAGGATCGCGACCTTCGTGGCCGCAGTGAGCCCCTCGGCGCCCATCATCGCGATGTACATCCACGGGATCGGCAGGATCCCCGCCGATCCCCACGGCGCCGCGCTCACCGGGCCGACACCCGACACCGGGCCCGCGCCCGCCACGATCGGATGGTTCGGAAGGTAGGGCGCGAGATGCGCGCGCACAGCCACCGGTCCGATGCCCGGACCGCCACCGCCGTGCGGGATGCAGAACGTCTTGTGCAGGTTCAGGTGCGACACGTCGGCACCGAAGCGCCCCGGGCGGCCAACCCCGACGAGCGCGTTGAGGTTGGCGCCGTCGAGGTACACCTGGCCGCCGTGATCGTGGATGAGCGCACAGATGTCGGGCACGTCTTCTTCGAAGACGCCGTGCGTGGAGGGGTACGTCATCATCAACACCGAGAGGCGGTCACCCACCTCCACCACACGCCGCTTCAGGTCGTCGAAGTCGATGTTGCCGCGCTCGTCGCACCGCACCACGATCACGTCGAGGCCCGCCATCGCCGCGCTCGCCGCGTTCGTGCCGTGCGCCGACGCGGGGATGAGGCACACGTCGCGTTGTGGCTGCCCGATGGCGCCGTGGTGCGCGCGGATCGCGAGCAAGCCCGCGTACTCGCCTTGCGAGCCTGCGTTGGGCTGGAGCGACACGGCGTCGTAGCCGGTGATCTCGGCCAACCAGGCCTCGAGGTCGGCCACGAGGTCGCGGTAGCCCGCCACTTGCTCGGCGGGGGCGAACGGGTGGATATTCGCGAACTCCGGCCACGAGATCGGTTCCATCTCGGCCGTCGCGTTCAGCTTCATCGTGCACGATCCGAGCGGGATCATCGCCCGATCGAGCGCGAGGTCTTGGTCCGACAGCGCCCGCAGGTAGCGCAGCATGTCGGTCTCGCTGCGGTACCGCTGGAAGGTTGGGTGCGTGAGGAAGTCGCTCGTGCGCGCCACCGCCGGCGCCGACGGTGCGCCGGCCGCGGGATCGACCGTCGATTCGATCGCGGCATGGTCGGCGTCGACGCCGAATGCGGCCCACACGTGCTCCACGATCTCGCGCGTGGTGGTCTCGTCGAGCGCCACCGCCACGTGGTCGGCGTCGACGGGACGCAAGTTGATACGCCGTTCCCGTGCCGCTTCGAGCACGGCCGCGGCACGACCGGGCACGCGCACCGTGATCGTGTCGAACATCGCCCCGTTCACGACGTCGATGCCCGCGGCGCGCAAGCCCGCGGCGAGCACCGCTGTGTGCCGCGCGACGCGCGATGCGATCGCCCGCAGCCCTTCAGCGCCGTGGTACACGGCGTAACAGCCCGCGATCACCGCGAGGAGCACCTGCGCGGTGCAGATGTTGCTCGTGGCCTTCTCGCGGCGGATGTGCTGCTCGCGTGTGGCGAGCGCGAGCCGGTAGGCGGCACGACCTTGCGAATCGACCGACACGCCCACGAGCCGGCCGGGGAGCTGGCGTTGGTACTCGTCGCGCACCGCGATGTAGCCCGCGTGCGGGCCGCCGTAGCCGAGCGGAACACCGAACCGCTGCGAGCTGCCCACGACCACGTCGGCATCGGTCTCGCCCGGCGGCTCGAGCACGCACAGCGCGAGCAGGTCGGCCGCCACGGCCACCTTCGCACCGGCCGCGTGCCACGCGGTCACGATCGGGCGCAAGGCCCGCACTTCACCCGACGCGCCCGGGTACTGCACGAGTACGCCGAACACGTCGTCCACCGCTGCCGCGGCCGCCGCGACGTCGGAGAGGTCGCGCACCGCGACGGTGAGCCCGAGCGCGGCGGCGCGCACCTGCACGACCGCGATCGTCTGCGGCAGCGCGTCGGCGTCGACCACGAACGTGGAACCGGCCTTCGGGTTCACGCGGTGCAGCAACGCCATCGCCTCGGCCGCGGCCGTGGCCTCGTCGAGCAACGAGGCGTTGGCGAGCGGCATCGCCGTGAGGTCGGCGATCACCGTCTGGAAGTTCACGAGCGCCTCGAGCCGGCCCTGGCTGATCTCGGGCTGGTACGGCGTGTAGGCCGTGTACCACGACGGGTCTTCGAGCACGTTGCGACGGATCACCGCCGGCGTGAACGTGTTCGAGTAGCCGAGGCCGATGAGCGACGTGACGACCTCGTTGCGGTCGGCGTAGGTGCGCAGCCGCGCGAGCGCTTCGTCTTCGGTGCAGCCCGCCGCGAGCTGCAGCGGCTCGGCGCTGCGGATCGAGATGGGCACCACGGCGTCGACGAGATCGTCGAGCGTCGGGTATCCGAGCGCGCGCAGCATGACCGCGCGCTCCTGGCTCGACGGCCCGATGTGGCGGCGCGCGAAGCCAGTGTCGGCGCTCGTCTCGGTGTCCATGGGCCGCCTCCTGCACGAGAGCTGCGGCCGCCGGTTCGGCGACCTTGGGCTCCCCGCTCTGTCCGGCGACCTGAGAGATTCGCACCCCGCCGCAGCGTTGCGCTTTCCCCGTCGGTGAGGGCCCGCCACCGTGTGCTCACGGTGCCATTCCCTGCTCTCCAGAGGTGCCTCGCCCCGGCGGTCCGTTCGCCTGAGAGATTCCGGGGAGGTTGCTCCTTCGGCGCCGGTCGATCCCGCTCCGTCGGGGTCGGCCGAGCTCTCCCACCGGGGGTCAGCGGCTTTCCTGAGACGGTAGCGCGCCGAGGCCACCCGGGTCGACGTTGGGTGGCACGACGAGACCTGGAAGCCGGCGGCGCAGCGCCGCCAGCGTGCCGAGCGCGGGCAGCAAGAACAGCGCGCCGGTGACCATCGCCGCGGCCGTGGAGCGCTGCCGGGCGATGAGGCCGAGGAGCGGGCCGCCGCCGACCTGGCCGATCGCGTCGGCCTGGCCGTAGGTGGACAGCACCGTGGCCCGCACGTCGGGGGGCACGAGGGGCACCAGCCACGCTTCGTACACCGAATCCTGCGCGCCGCGGCTGATGTCGTAGATCAAGAAGAGCGGCAGCGCGATCACGACCACGCCCGCCACGCCGAACGCGAACATCGCGGCGAACTGCACCGCGAGCAGACCGATCAGCACACGGGTGAGGCCCCGCTCGTCGTGATGGTCGACTCGGCGCCGGATCCCCCGCAGCACCAGCGCACCCCCCAAGAGGCCGGCCGCCTCGATCACACCGATCGTGAACACAGCGCTGCGCGCGTTGAGGTCGAGGCCGAGCGCGCCCACGTGCGCAACCCAGAGGCGATCGATTGCCTCGCTCGACGCACCGAGGAACAGCGCCACCGGCAACATCAACACGAGCACCGTGCGAGTGCGAATGGCCCGCAGGCCGTCGCGCGCGGTTGCCAACATCGTCTCGTGCACACGCCGGTCGTGGCGCGCGGCTCGCGAGAAGCCGCGCTCGGGCATCGTCACGCAGAGGTACACGGCGAGCAGCGCCGAGATCAGACCCGCCGCGAGGATCGGAAGGCGCAACGAGACCGCACCGAGCGCGATGGCGACCGGGATCGCGCCGACGGCCGTCAGCTTGCGGATCTGCGACGCACGCAACAACACCGGCCGCACGTTCTCGTCACCGATCTCACCCGCCAACCAGGCCTGCGTCGCGCCACTCGTGAACGTGTAACCGATCGCCCACAGCACCTGCGACGCGAGCACCACACCGAACTTCGGCACCGCGGCCTCGAGCAACCACGCGCCCGCGATCACGACGAACCCGATCTGCACGGAGAGCCGTCGGCTCACGAGATCGGCGAGGACGCCGGTAGGCACTTCGAACACGAGCGCGGCAGCTTCCATCACCGTGCCCACGAGCACGAGCTGCAACGGATCCACGTGCACGCGGTCGATCAGATAGAGCGCATGCAACAGGTAGCCCATGGTCGAGCCCGCGGCCTGCACCACGGCGATCGCCGCATAGATCGTGCGCGGGTCGCCGCGTCTTTTTGCCACGCCGACCAGTCTGGCCGCGGGTCGGGGCGGAACAGCTCGTGATTACGTTCGTCGGCTGCGGGTGGGACGCGGTTCGCGCTACGGGGTCACGCAACGGTTGGTGAGCGTGCCCACACCGTCGATCGTCGACACCATCGTCTGGCCCACGGCCAGGAAACGGCCCTTGGCGACCCCCACTCCCGCGGGCGTGCCCGTGAAGATGAGGTCGCCCGAATAGAGCTCGCAGATCGACGACAGGTACTCGACGAGCGAGCCCACGTCGAAGATGAGATCACTCGTGCGACCGTCTTGTTCGCGTACGCCGTCGACGTCGCAGGTGAGTGCGAGATCGTCGGGATCGTCGAGCAGATCGACCGACACGATCGCCGGGCCGATCGGCGCGAAGGCACGGAAGCTCTTGCCCATCGAGAACTGCGCCGGGTTGCTCGCGAACTGCACACCGCGATCCGACACGTCCTGGCCGACGGTCACGCCGGCCACGTGTGACCATGCGGCGTTCGCCGGGATGTCGCGCCCGCCGCGGCCGATCACGACCACGAGCTCGACCTCCCAGTCGACGAGGCCCGAAACGATGGGCACGTCGGCCGTTGGACCGGCGAGCGATGACACGAACTTCGTGAAGATCATCGGCACCGTGGGGAGTGCCATGCCCGACTCTTCAGCGTGGCTCCGGTAGTTGAGGCCCACACCGAAGATCTGGCGCGGCGCGGGCACACACGGGCCGAGCGCATCGAGGTCGGCGGGCGCGTCGGCGGCGCGGCCCACAAGTCGATCGCCGACCGCGCGCAGCTCGTCGTAGCGCGCGAGGGCAACCATCGGATCGGCGGAGAACTCGCCGTTGGTAGCCGCCTCGAGGTCGATCAGCCCGTCGTCACCGACGAGCACCGCGCGGCCACCGAGGTTCGTCGCGAGCCGGAATCCCATGCATCGGACGCTACGCGACGACGGCCGTCGTCGTTCGGTGAGCGGAAGGGTCGCTCTGCGACCCTTCCGCTCAAGCAAGCCCTGCTTGGGGGGTGGTGCGGGTGTTGCCCACCCAGCTGGCGTACAGGCCCGCGTACGCGCCGCCTGCGGCGGCAAGCTCGACATGGGTGCCCTGCTCCACGAGCCGACCGTCGGCGAACACGAGCACGAGATCCGCGGCTTCGGCCGTCGACAGCCGGTGCGCGATCGACACCGTGGTGCGCCCGGCCGACACGCGCGCCATCGCGGTGCTCAACGCCCGCTCGGTCTCCGGGTCGACGGCACTCGTGGCCTCGTCGAGCACGAGCAGCCCACCATCGGCGAGGCGGGCGCGCGCGAGCGCGACCAGCTGGCGCTCCCCCACGCTCAAGAGGTCGCCCCGCTCCCCCACACGCGTCTGCAGACCATCGGGCAGGCGCGCCAGCCAACCGTCGAGGCCGAGGTCGACGAACGCGGCGAGCACGTCGTCGTCGGTGGCGTCGTCGCGGCCGAGGCGCACGTTGTCGAGGATCGTCGTGTCGAACAAGAAGCCGTCTTGGGGCACGAGACGGATCGCACGACGACGGTCGGCCGCGGGCACCGACCGCAGATCGATCCCGCCGATCGCCACCGTGCCGCTCACCGGATCGGCGAGCCGGCACAGCAGCTTCGCGAACGTGGTCTTGCCCGAACCTGTTTCGCCCACGATCGCCACATGCGTGCCGGCCGGGATCGTGACGCTCACGTCGTGCAACACGCGATCGCCGCCGCGGTACGCGAACTCCACGTGGTGGGCCGCGACCTCGAGCGCACCGTGCGGCAAGGGGCGCGCCACGTCGTCGGGCGGCTCGGGCACCTCGATCGGCACGTCGAGCACGGCCAGCACCTTGCGCCACCCCGCGATCGCCGTCTGCGTCTGGTCGAGGATCTCGCTGAGCTCCGCCACCGGGTTCAACAACAGGTTCACGAGGAAGAGGAACGCGACGGCCTTGCCCACGTCGATGCCCCAGCCGTGACCCCAGAACGCCGTCGCGATGGTGACGGCGGCGATCGCCACGGCACCGAAGAAGTCGCCGAGCGGGAACATCATGGCGAAGAACTTCGCCGCCTTCAGGTGGGCGCGGTACACGCCGTCGATGCTGGCCGCGAGCCGCCCCCGACTCCGGCCCTCCAGCGCATACGCACGGATCACCGCCGCGCCGCCGACCGTCTCCGACAGCTCGGTGAGCAGCTCACCCGTGCGCGTACGGGTGAGGTCGTAGGCCGCGAGCTGGCGGCGCTGCAACGCCCGCAGGATCGGCACGACCGGCGAATACGCAACGAGCACCACGATCGTGAGCTGCCACGAGTAGGCGAGCATCACCATGATCGTGAGGATCACGAGCGTGCCGTTCAAGATCCAGCTCATCGCGCCCCACTGCACGAAGCGCGCGAGCGTCTCGATGTCGCTGGTGACGCGCGACACGAGCACACCCTTGCGCGCGTCGGTGTGCTCGGCGATCGACAGACGGTGGATGTGCGAGAACACCCGCACGCGCAGGTTCGCGAGCGCGGCCTCGGCGGCGCGGATGAAGCGCATGTACGTGATGCGGCTCATGGCCGTGAACGCGATGATCGCCAGCGCGCCGATCGTGCACGCGGTGTAGGTGAAGCGCGCGTCGAAACCGGCCTTCGTCACGATGCCGTGGTCGAGGATCAGCTGGATCAGCACCGGCACGATGAGCCGGCCGATGGCGGTGATGAACGCGAACGCGAGGCTCACGCGCAGACCGACGCGCAGCTCCGGGCTGGCGGCCAGGCCACGACGCAGGATCTTCACGGCGCCCTCGGGCGGCACGTCTTCGTCGTCGTCGAGCGCAACCCGCACGCTGATGAGCGAGTGCTCGAGGCCGACGAGCTCGTCGACAGCCTGCGGGCCGGCCGTGTCGGCCATCGCGTCGATGGCGGCGCCGTGGTCGGGCGGTGTCATGCCACGTCCTCGTGCTCGTCGTCGCCGTCGTCGTCGCGGTCGAGCGGAGGGCCCGACACCTCGTAAGCGAGCACCATCGCCGCATAGTCGGGCTGAGTGGCCAGCAGCTCGGCGTGCGAGCCGTTGGCAACGATGCGGCCGTCGCGCAGGTAGAGCACCCGGTCGGCGAGCGCGATCGTGGAGATGCGGTGCGCCACGATGAGCGCGGTCGTGGCGAGCTCGGCCCGCAAGCCCGCGAGGATGCGCGCTTCGATCGTGGGGTCGACTGCCGACGTGGCGTCGTCGAGGAGCAAGAGCCGGGGTCGCCGCACGAGGGCCCGCGCGAGCGCGGCGCGCTGGCGTTGGCCGCCGGAGAGCGTGACGCCCCGCTCGCCCAGCACCGTGGCGTCGCCCGCAGGCAGGTGGGCGATGAAGCGGTCGGCCTGCGCGAGCCGCGTCGCGTCGGCCACCGCGTCGGAGCTCGCCCGACCGAGCGCGAGGTTCTCGGCCAACGTGTCGGCGAACAGGAACGATTCCTGGAAGACGAGCGAGACGGCGGCGCGCCGGTCGTCGGGGTCGGCGTCCTCGATCGGCACGCCGCTGAGCCTGATCGTCCCCGCTCCGGGCGCGACGAGACCGGCGACGAGCTCGCACAGCGTGCTCTTGCCCGAACCGGTGGCGCCGACCAGCGCCACCACCTCGCCCGGCGCGATCGAGAACGAGCAATCGGCGAGCACCGGTTCTCCCGGCACGTACTCGAACCCGAGCCCGCGCACCTCCACGGCGAGCGGCTCGGGCGACAGCGCCACGGGATGCGCGGGAAAGGGCGCCGACGGCGCGGCGAGCACACCGTCGATGCGCCGCAACGCCACCGACGACCGGGGCATCTCCTCGAGGAGGAAGCCGACCACGCGCATCGGGAAGGCGAGCAGCGTGAACAGGGCCATCACCTGCACGAGGCGGCCTTCGCTGAGCGCACCCTGCGACACCCGCCAGCCGCCGAGCGCCAGGATCGCGATGATGCCGAGGTTCGGGAGCGCGTCGAGCGCGGGTTCGAACAGCGCACGCATCGCACCCACTTCGATGCGCGCGTCGCGCAAGCGCTCGGCGGCCACTCGCAGCCGCTCCACTTCGCGATCTTCGAGACCGAGCGTCTTCACCACGAGCGCGCCGTCGTAGCTCTCGTGCGCCACGCTCGACACGTCGCCGACGCGCTCCTGCACGCGCTCGGCCGGCGCTTCGACTCGTTGCGTATAGAAGCGGTTCAGGAACGCGAGGGCGGGGAACAGCGTGAGGCCGATCACCGCGAGGATCGGGTCGGCGAGGAACAACGCCACCACGGAGAACAAGATCAGCGAGATCAACCCGAGGGAGAACGGCAGCGGGTTGACTACCTCCACGGCCACCTCGACGTCGTTGTCGGCATGCGCGAGCAGCTCCCCCGTGGGGTGCTCGCGCAGCCAGGCGAGCGGCGCAACGATGTACCGGTCGACGATCTGCGAGCGCAGCGTCACCTGCATGCGCCGCGAAGTGACCGCCGCGAAGTAGCGGCGAGTGACCACGCCGACGGAGCGCGCCGCCGCGATCAGGATCGTGGCGACGACGGCCACCATCACCGTGTGGTTGTCGCGATGGCCCTTCAGCGCGGGCGTGAACACGTGGTCGGTGATGTCGCCGAGCACGAACGTGCCTGCGACCGCCATCGACGCGAACACGAGCGACCCGGTGACCGCGATGGCGAACGGTCCAGGATGCGTGCGGATGTAACGCGCCAGCACGGGAACGCCGCGGCGGAGCGCGCCGGCGCGCGGCTCCTCGTCGGTTTCGTCGGGCGCCACATCGACCACAGCCCGACCCTATCCAGGCCGCTCGCTAGGGTGACCGAGCGATATGCGCGTCAGCCCGCTCGTCGCGTCGGTCGGTGACCCGCCCGTTGCCGAGGCGAAGAGCTGGATCGCCGGCCGCACGTTCTCGTCCGACCTCCCGCTGCTCGATCTCTCGCAAGCCGTACCGAGCTATCCGCCGGCGATGGCGCTGCGCGAGCACTTGGCAGCTGTCGTGCTCCGCCCCGACGCGTCGGGCTATCCGCCGTCGGCCGGTCTTGACGGCACGCGCTCGAGCGTGGCCGCGCACCTGCGAGCGGGATACGGCGGCGACGTCGCGCTCGACCACGTGATGATCACCGCGGGCTGCAACCAGTCGTTCTGCCTCGCGATCGGAGCGCTCTGCGCGCCCGGCGACGAGGTCGTGCTGCCGGTGCCGTACTACTTCAACCACGAGATGTGGCTCCGCGCGAACGGCATCGAAGTGGCGTCGGTTCCGCTCGACGCCGCGCGCGGGATGGTGCCCGATCCGGCCGCGATCGCCAGACGCGTGACCGACCGCACGCGAGCGATCGTGCTCGTGACGCCGAACAACCCGTGTGGCGTGGTGTACCCGGCCGCCGTGATCGAAGCGTGCTACGACGTGGCCGAGCGGGCCGGGATCGCGCTGATCCTCGACGAGACCTACAAGGACTTCCGCACCACCACGGCCGCACCGCACCGGCTCTTCGAGCGACCGGGGTGGCCCGAGACGCTCGTGCACCTGTTCAGCTTCTCGAAGGTGTTCAGCCTCGCCGGGTACCGCGTCGGTTCGCTCATTGCCGGGACACCGGTGCTACGCGAAGCGTTGAAGCTCGCCGACTGCGAGACGATCGGTGCGGCGCGCGTCTCACAAGAGGCGGTGACGTTCGCGCTCGAGCACCTCGGCGAGTGGGCCGAGGAACGTCGTATCGAGATGTGCGACCGCGTGGAGCACTTCACGAGCGCACTCGCCGAGGCACGCAGCGGCTACGAGCTGGTGAGTGCCGGCGCGTTCTTCGCTTATGTGCGCCACCCGTTCGACGGAGTTCCGGCCCGCGTGGTGGCCCGGCGCCTCGCCGACGAGCACAACCTGCTCACGATCCCAGGCGAGTACTTCGGCGTGCACCAGGAGCAGTTCTTGCGACTCGCGTTCGGCAACGTGACCGGCGACGAGCTCACCGCGGTCGCGCAACGGTTGGCGACGTCGGCGCGCTGACGCCGGCGCCATCGTCCCTAGCGCGCGTTGCGGGCGGCGCGCCGGCGGCGCAGACCCTGGCGCACGGTCCACGCGGCGTTGGCGAGCACGCCCACGCCGAGCAGCACGAAGACGATGACGAGCACGACCCACATCGGGCGCGGAGCGTAGAGCCGTCGACGTCACGTCAGGGGACCACGGCGGCATCGGGGCGGGCCGACGGCGCGTCGGCGCCCCGCACGAGCAGGCCCGCGACCACGGCGGCGATCCCCACGATCTCGGCGGTCCGCAGGTGCTGGCCGAGCACGGTCACGCCGACGATCGTCGCGGTCGTGGGCAACAACGCCAGCAGCAGCGCGAACACGCCGCGATCGAGCCGGCGCAACACCACCTGGTCGATGCCGTACGGCACGGCCGTCGACAGCACACCCACCCCCACGCAGAGCGCCAGGCGCGACGGCACCGCGAACGCCGGGCCGCTCCCCGGCGCGCCGATCGGCGCCACTGCGATCGCGCCGAACACGAGCGCGAGCGCGAGCCCATCGACACCCGCGGTGACGGCCGAGACCCTCGCACCGAGCACGATGTAGCCCGCCCAGCACGCGGCGGCCGCCAGCGCGAACGCCACGCCGACCGCGCTTCCCGACAGCTCGACGCCCGACAGCAGCGCTACACCGCCCGCGGTGAACACGAGCGCCCCGATGGCACGGCGGCTGCGCGCCGATACGGCAGCCACGGCAACCGGCCCGATGAACTCGATGGCGACGGTCGTGCCGAGCGGCAGGCGGTCGGCCGCGAGGTAGAAGCACGTGTTCATGACGGCGGTGATCACACCGAACGCCGCCGCGCCCACCAGCGCCGGGCGCGTCCAGCTGCGGCGCCACGGCCGCGCAACGACGACGAGCACCATCGCCGCGCCGCACACGCGCAACCACGCGACGCTCGCCGCGGGCACGTGATCGAACAAGTCGACGGCGATCGCCGCACCGAGATACTGCGAGACAGCCCCGCACGCGAACAGCCCCGCAGCCCAGGCCTCGGTGCTGCGCTCGCCGCTCAGATCCAATGCCAGGTGGTGTGCAGCGTGTTCACCACGAGCTGTGCGTAGAACGCGCGGCCAGCCGGTGTGAGGTGGTAGTTCTCGGGCGGATAGAAGTAGCTCGCGGGCTGGCGGTACCCGAACCAGTTCCAGTCGAGTACCCGCGCGTTCGGGTAACGCGCCGCGCCGCTCGTGATGACCGCGTTGTTCGGGCCTTCCCAACCGCGGGGCACCTTGACAGTGAAGAACACGACGTGGCGCTTCGGCCCCGCCACCTGCATCACCTGATCGACGAACTGCGAGCTGAGCGTGCCGTTGTTCCCGCAGTGCACGAGCACGAGCGGAGCGAGCGATCCCGCCGACTCGAGCTTCTGAAGGATCTGCACGCACACCGCGCCCTGCCGGCCGACGTCGGCGTTCACGTAGACGGGGCCGCCCACGGGGCACTGCAGATCAGCGACGAGCGCGCGCGACGCGCCGAGCATCACTGAGTCGCCGACCGCGCTGGCGTGCCAGCCACCGGTCCGGCCGACGATCGGCATCGCGGTCGGCGTCGCACACGGCGCCGGCGGCTTCGTCACCGTCGTCGGGTGCACGCCGACGGTGGCGCGCGTGGTGGTCGGCACGACCGACTGCGGCGGCGCGGTGGGGATCGTGGCGTTGGGGTCGAGGACCGCGTTGCCCCCGCCGGCTTCCTTCTGGCAGTCGGTGATCTGGCAGTTGGCCGCGAACGAGTTGTCGGTGGCGACCACGGCGGCGATGCCGAGGCCGGCCACGAGCAGAGCGACGACCACGGCACCCGCCTGCCAGCGGATCAACAGGCGATGGTGTTGTTCGCCCTCGGCGGTGCTCAGATCGCGCCACGCTCGGCCGAGCGCGCCCCGCCGGATCGGTGTCTCGATGCAGCGGTACGACACCTCGGTGATCGATACGACCAGCACCGCGCGCACGAGCCAGACGATCCACGACGGTTGATGCCAATCGATGCCGGGTCGCGTGAACTCGAACACCGCGATGCCCCAGAGGTAGATGCCGTACGACCGCAGGCCGATCGCGCGAAGGGGCGCGACACCGAGCACGCGGTTGGCGCGCGACGACGGGTGCATGATCGCGGCGATGAGCACGATCGTGGCGACGTCGACGAGCAGGAGTCCCCAGTAGTACAGACCGACGTTGCCTTCGCGCAGCGTCACGAACAACACCGCGAGGGTGACGAGCGCGCCCGCCGCAGCCGCGTCGAGCACCTTGCCGGCGCCCGGCGCGGCGGTGCCGCGCAGCCGGTTCGGCGACCAGGCGAACGCGAGCAGGCAACCGAGCAACAACCCGGTCATGCGCGTATCGGTACCGAGATACGCGTGGTTCGTCGAACCCCGTGCGGCAAGCCACACGAGCAGCCCGAAGCCGAGCGCCGCCTGCGCCGTGAGCACCACGCGGAAGCGGCGGCGACCGAGGAGGAACAGACCGAGCGCGAGCTCGATCGGCCACACCAGGTAGAACTGCTCCTCGACCGCCAGCGACCACAGGTGCTGGAACGGCTCACGGGGCGTGGACGCCCCGGCATGCTGCGCGAAGTACGACACGCCGTGGAAGATGTGCCACCAGTTCTCGGCATAGAAGCCGAAGACCAGATCGCCCTTCAGCCGGCCGAGGTCGGAGTGGTGCACGATGGCGACCGCGAGCCCGGTCAAGACGAGCATCGTGAACAGAGCGGGCCACAGCCGCCGGATGCGCCGCATCCAGAAACGGGGCAGGGCGATCCGGCCCTCGCGCCGTCGTTCGGCGAGCAGCAATGACGTGATCAGGTACCCCGAGATCACGAAGAAGACCTCGACGCCGAGGTAGCCGCCGCGCAGGATCGAGCGATCGGGCCGGAAGTGGTAGAGCATCACCGCGAGCACCGAGATGGCCCGCAGGCCGTCGAGTCCGGGCACGTACGTGAGCTGCGCCTCCGGCCGAGCTACCGCCGCGTCACCTGAGGCGTGCTGGTCGTTGCCCTTGTTGGTCGTGAGGCGCGTGCTGCCCTCGCGCGCCGATCGTCGGCGCGCGACGCCACGCTCGAGCACCTCGACCGCACCTGCCACTGCCCCCATTGTCGCCCATGACGCAAGGTGGCGGCGATCAGTTCGACCCAATGATCGTCGCCCGCCACGACAAAGCTCACCGAATCTGGCAGAAAGCTCAACGATGCAAGGGGTGATCCGTGGTCACCAACGCGACTCGAACGAGATGCCGAACCGGTCGACGTAGAAGCCCGCCGCGCGCCGGATCTCCTGAGGGTCGAGACCGAACTGGTCGAATTCGTACTCGACGGTCCCATGGCGGCCACGGGGATGCGCGGCGACGAACGCGGCCATCGCGGCCCGGGCCGGGGCGTCGAACGGCTGGCCCGCCGTGCTGTAGATCGCCGCGACCGTGCCCTGCTCGTCGGCCATGAAGTCGTCGAAGCGAACATCGACCGACCGGTCGGCCGCCACGAGGTCGCGGTCGCGCACCGCCGCGGCGTAGAGATCGAGGATCCGGCTGCGCCAGTACGCGCCGTAGGCGTGGAGATCGATCGGCGCGGCGTGGTTCATGCGCAGGCCGTAGGCGCCCATCGTCACGAAGCTGATCACGACGGCCGCCGGGTCGCGGTGGGTGAACACGACGACCGCGTCGGGGAACGCGCTGAGGAGCGGCCCGATCTGCTCGAGGTGCTGCGGGCTCTTGAGCACCCAGCGCTTGCCGGCGCCGCGCTGGTGGGACAGGACCTGGAGCACGCGCCGTAGGTACTCGTAGCTGCTCGTGCAGTCGTGGGTCGTGTAGTACTCCCGCCAGCTCGGCATGCAGGCAGTGGTCTCCATCAGCATGGTGTTGCAGTCGAGCGCGAGGAGCTGGATCTCCTCGTGCACGTGATCGGTGGTCATCTCGTGCATCCGCTTGAAGTGCGGCATCGCCTCGTCGAGGAGCCAGAGACCCGCACCGATGCGCTCACGGCGCGGGTCGGCGTCGACCGAGGCGGGTGGCGAGGCCTGCTCAGCGAGGGGCGGCACGGGTTCGACGCTCTCCCAGTACGGCAGGCTCCGCAGCGCGGGGTCGGCCGCCATCAAGTTGTGCAGGTGCGTGGTGCCGGTGCGCGGCAGGCCGACGATCACGATCGGCGCGGTGATCGGGATGTCGACCACGTCGGGGTGGCGCGCGGCGTAGTCGTGCACGAGTAGCCGACCCGTGAGCATCTGCAGCAGCTGCGTGTGCACGACGAGGCGGCCGGCGTCGGAGAGCTGCGCTTCGGTGCGCAGCGCGTGGAGGTAGACGTCGAAGCGTTCGCGAAAGCCGTTGTCGGGCCCGAAGTCGTCGAGGCCCGTCTGTTCGCGTGCGGCGGCAAGGAGCGACGCGGCGTCGAGCTCGATCGCCTGGCTCATGTCGGCCATCGCGCCGAACACCGCGTCGACCTCCGGCGTGAAGCGCGGCTCGGCGAGATCGTCGAGCCGCACCGCCGCCGGCCGTTCGCTCACGCGAGGGCGCCCGCTTCTCGCAGCGCCGCGATCCGATCCGCGTCGTAGCCAAGCACCTCGGAGAGCACTTCGTCGCTGTGCTGGCCGGGGGTCGGTGCCTTCTCCGGGATCGGGAGCTCCTCGCCGAGGAGCTTCACCGGGAACGGCAGCTGCTCGCAGTCGAGGCGATCGCGGCTGATCCACGGGAGCCGGTCCTGGAACTGCGGGTCGTCGGCGATCGTCTGCGGCGTGTTCACCGGCGCCATCGGCGTGTTCACCCGATTGCCGAACTCGATCCACTCGGCGCTGCGACGCTGCTTGAAGATCGCGCGCAGCTCGGCCTGGAGCTCACGGTTGTTGCGCGCGTGGTCGGCGTACTGCTCGCCGGGCCAACGCTCGAACAGGTCGGCCCGGCCGACGCCCTCGCAGAAGTTCTTCCAGAACTCACGCTCGCTCGCCATGAACAGCACGTGGCCGTCGAGCGATTCGTACATCTGGTAGCGGACCCCTTCGCGCATGCCCGCCGTTCCGGGCGCGCGCCGCTCGAAGTTGTCGGACGCGTTGCCGGTGACCTCGCTCTCGGGTCGCTCGTACGCCTTCCACGTCTCGATTCGGTACCAGTCGAAGTACGCCGCCGCGTCGCTCTGCGCAATCTCCATCGCGCAGCCCTCGCCGGAGGCGCGCGCTCGGATGATCGCGGCGAGGATGCCGAGCGAGCCCATGAGCGGACCCGCGTGGATGCCGATCGAGCTGTGCTCCGGGATGTAGCAGAAGCCCTCGTCGTCGTAGGCGGGCGGAACCTGGCCGGCCCACGTGTCGTACGCGATGCCGTGGCTCGGCATGTCCTTGTACGGACCGGTCATGCCGTACCCCGAGATCGTGCAGAACACGATGCGCGGGTTCACCGCCTTCAGGTCGTCGTAGCCGAGCCCGCGCTTGGCGAGCGCGCCGGGCCGCATCGCCTCGATCACCGCGTCGGCGCCGCGGGCGAGCTCCTTGTACACCTCTACGCCCTCCGGCTTGCGCAGGTCGAGCGCCACCGAGCGCTTGCCCCGGTGGATGTGGAGGTGCAACAGCGAGTTGCCCTCGATGATGGGCCACGTCATGCGGCGGATGTAGTCGCCCTGCGGCGGCTCGACCTTGATCACGTCGGCGCCGAGATCGGCCAGATGGGTGGTGATCGCGCCCGGTCCGAGCAGCGCGCTCTCGATGATCCGAACCCCGTCGAGGAGCCCTTTCGGTTCCGTCATGGGGCGGGACACTACCGACGCCGACTGCTCCCGATCGAGGTGGCGACCAACGTTCTGGTGAGCGAACGCGTCGCTCTGCGACGCGTTCGCTCAAACCAGCCGCGGTTGGGTGGGCGGGCCGGCTTCGTGGGCGATGAGGAACTGCTTGCGCTCCACGCCGTAGGCGTAGTGATGTGCGTTGCCGTCGGCCGCCACCACCCGGTGGCACGGCACGAACAGGCACGCCGCGTTGCGCGCACACGCCTGGCCGGCGGCGCGGATCGCACGCGGCGAATCGGCGCGCTTGGCCAGCTCGCCGTAGCTGATCGTGGTGCCGGCCGGGATGGCGCGCAGCTCGGCCCATGCCCGCTCGCGGAACGGACCGGAATGCTGGTCGACCGGGATCGAGTCGAGTGCGTCGATGCCACCTGCGAAGTAGTCGCTGACGCTCCGGGTGAACACGCCCAGCTCGTCACGGACCCGCAGCTCGGCGGGCCGCGCCGCACTCGGCGCCACACCGAACAGCTCATCGGCGTCGGACCCGAAACCCGCGGCCAGCACGGCGTGGTCGCTCGCGACCACCGCGAACGGTCCGAGCGGGGTGGCGACGACGGCGATGTCGGCAAGAGCGATCATGTTGGTCATCGGGATGTCTCCTTGGCAAGGGCGGCGGACCAGAGATGCATGACGGCGTACGCGCGCCAGGGGCGCCATCGCTCGGCGCGCGATTCGATCTCGGCGCGGTCGATCCCGAGGCGGTCGGCGCCGACGCGCACGCCGAGATCGGTGGCGGGGAACGCGTCGGGGTCCCCGAGCGCGCGCATCGCCACGTACTCGGCC
>JADGOO010000060.1 GCA_017882905.1 Acidimicrobiia bacterium
ACCATGGTCTCGGGACGCACACCGTCGAACTTCATGGCGTCGGCCGCGGCTTGGGTGGCCAGCGCGGTTCGTAGCGTGTCCAGATCGGGCACCGTGACAATCAGTCCCACCCGATTCGTCTTGTCCGGATCGACGAAGGTGCGCACGGTCATCCCGAGAGGCCCGAAGAACTCCTCGCGCTTGGGTGAGCGAAGCCAATGATCGACATCGTCAACCTCATGGAACACCATCACCGTGGTCATCGCGATCCCCTCGTGCCAATCAGTCGTGAACGGCAGGCGTACCGCCCGGCCGCCCGCTGGTATGTAGTCATCCGAGGACGACGATGGCAGCCGGAGCGCGTCACTCGCGCATCACTTGCTATCGCTGGACCGATCGCGGCCGACACCGCGAGCACCTTCATAGCGATCTGGATCCAGGCGAGCGCGGTGGGTCGGTCCTCGGCCGCCTCGCGACGCTGATGATCGGCTCGGATCAGGCCGGCTGCAGCGCGCCGGCGAGGTAGGAGCGGGCGATGAGCTGCACCCACTGCTGCACGGCGTCTTCTTGTCCGGCGAACGGTCCCGGGCGGTAGCCCCGAGACGCGAGGCCACGCTGCACGCCCTCGCACGCCGCCCAATCCTGGCGGTTCGTGACGTCCCAGAAGTCGACCGCGTACGCCGGATCGAAGCCGGGCGCGGCGACCGAGTCGGCACCGAACAGCCACTGGCACTCCACGAACGCGCTCCCCGGGCTCAGCGGATCGATGCGGTGCGTCATGACGTAGTCGGGGTGCGCGCTGATCAGCAGGTTCGGGAAGAGCCCGATGTAGAGCACTTCACGCTGCTCCGCCTCGCTGAGCCCGGGCAGCACCGTTCCGGCGCTGCGACCGTCCATCGACATCGTGGCCGCGAACGGCTCGAGATCCATGGTGCCGCCGAACCAGTTGCCAGGCAGCGTGAAGTTGATGCCGCTCGCCGGCGGACTCACCGCGCAGAGCTCCGGATGGATCGCAGGGCAGTGGTAGCACTCGTGGTAGTTCTCGATCGGCAGCTTCCAGTTGCATGCCGCCTCGTAGGTGTGGGTCGCGCCCACGACGAGCTCACCGCAGCCGTAGCGCTCGAGCAGCTCGTGGAGCCCGCCGATGTGATCGGCGAGCGGCGGCGCATCGCCCGATAGGTTGACCATCGCCCAGCCGTTCCACTCCTCCACGCGCAGCGGCACGAGGCCGTTGTCGGTGGGATCGAAACCGGGCGGCACCTCGAAGCGCGGCGTCGCCTGCAGCGCGCCGTCGAGCGCGTACGTCCACGCGTGGTACGGACAGTGGATCGCGCCGCGCTTCGCCGTTGCGCCGCACGCCAGCAGCTCGTGACCACGGTGGCGGCACGTGTTCGCGAACGCGCGCAGCGCACGCTCGTTGTCGCGCACGAGCAGCACCGGCTCACCGCCCACCTGCACGCCACGCCGCTGGCCCGGTTCGCGCATGTCGTTCACGCGGCCTGCGCACAGCCATGACGCTGCGAAGAAGTGCTCGCGCTCCCACGCCAACACGTCGTCGGCGATGTACGCCTCGCGTGGCAGCATGCGGCCGCTTCCAGTGGGGTCGAGCACCGCGTGCAAACCATCACGGTCGACGGGTGCCGGGCTCGTCTGAGGTTGGTCGTTCATGTGCGAGCCAGCTTCTTGCGCCATTGCGCACGACGGCGGTCACGCAGCAAGCGGCGCGTGCACAACAGAGCGGGGATCCCGGTGACGCCTCCCCCACCGTGCGTCGCCGACGAACATTGGTAGAGGCCGGCGATCGGAGTGGTGAAGTCGGCGTAGCCGGGCGCGGGGCGCAGGTGGAAGAGCTGATCCGCGGAGAGCTCGCCGTGGAAGATGTTGCCGCCGATCAGGCCGTAATCGTGCTCCATCTCGTACGGTCCGATCACCTGGCGGTGCACGATCGACTGCTTGAAGTTCGGCGCCAGCTCGGTGTACCCGTCGACCACACGATCGGCGTAGGCCTCGAGCTCCGCCGGATGCGACTCGTCCGCCCACGTGTGCGGCACCCACTGTGTGAACATGGACATCACGTGCATGCCCTCCGGCGCGATCGACGGATCGAGCGTGGATGGGATCACACCGTCGGAGAACGGCCGCGCTGCCGCGCGGCCCTCGCGAGCGTCTTGGAATGCACGCTCGAGGTACTCGAGCGAGTGGCAGAGCTCGACTGCGCCGGTGTGGCGCGCATGCAGCTCGGTGCCCGGATCGGCGATGAAGTCGGGGAGCTCGGTGAGCGCGACGTTGACCTTCACCACGCCACTACGGCTGCGCCAGGCTTCGAGGTCTCGCACGAAGTCGGCAGGGAGCTCGGCGCGATCGATCTGGCGCAGGAACGTGAGCTGTGGGTGGGTCGCGGCCACGACGGTGGTGGCCCGCAGCTCTTCGCCGCCCCGCAGCACGACGCCGCGCACCGCGCCGCCGGCCACGTCGATCCGTTCGACGTGGGCACCCGTGCGCACCTCGCACCCGAAGCTGACCGCTGAACGGCGGATCGCCTCCGACACCGCCCCCATCCCCCCGACCGGGTATCCCCACGAACCGAGGTGTCCGTCGCCGACGTCGCCGATCGAATGGTGCGCCATCACGTACGCAGTGCCCGGCTCGTCGGGCCCGGCCCACGTGCCGATGATGCCGTTGATGGCGAGCACACCCTTCAGCTGATCCGATTCGAACCAGCGCGCCAAGAGGTCGCTGATGCTCGTGGTCATCAGGCGTGTCGCCTCCGCGGTGGTGCGCACGTCGAGGCCGCGCACTCCCCACGCGAGCCGCAGCATGTCGACGAGATCGCGCGGTCGGCGCGAGCCCAGCTTCGGTGGCGTCGTGAGCAGCAGCGGCGCAAGCACATCGGCGAGGCCCCGCAGCCACGCTTCGTAGTCCATGAGGTTGGCGGCGTCGTGCTTCGAGAGCTTGGCCACCTCGTCGATGTTGCGACTCGGCTCGTCGTCGAGCAACAGCGAGCGCCCGTCGGGGAACGCTATGTACGACGGACCCATCGGGATCACGTGGTAGCCGTGCCGGGCGAGCTCGAGGTCGCGCAGGATGGTCGGCGGCATGAGGCTCATCACGTACGAGAGCGCAGTCACCTTGAACTCGGGTCCCCATGGTTGTTCGGTGCGCGCCGCGCCACCGATGTCGTCGCGCGCTTCCAGCACGACCGTGTGCAATCCGGCCCGCGCCAGGTACGCACCGGCGACGAGGCCGTTGTGACCGCCGCCGATCACGATGGCGTCGTATTGGTGCTGTGCGCGCACGACCGACCTCCCGACGCTGCCGCCGGCGTGGAGTGCTCTTCGTGGGTCGCTTGCGTAGGCTCGGCCCACGCGACAGGCTTGTCGCTTACTGACTGACGAGTCAGTATAGCGAGTGGACCGTCAATCGGAAGACCAGGCAACCCAGCCAGAGCAACCCAGCCAGAGCAACCCAGCCAGAGCGACACGGCACACAAGGGAGATCCCTCGATGGCGCAACACCCGCGCGAGCAGGCCGCCGGTTGGAGCCGGCGAGAGTTTCTCCGCAACTCGGCGCTCGGCGTGTGCGCGTGCTCCGCGGGCGCCAGCGCGTTGCTCGCCGCGTGCGGGAGCAGCAGCTCATCTCCCACTGCCGCCACGAGCAAGGTGGGCGGGTGCGGTCAACCACCCAAGCTCAGCCGGCAGACCAATCCGGCAACGCTGCCGCTGTGCCCCGGCAACAGCGCCATCAAAGACGGACTCGTACCCGAGAAGGGCACGCTCAAGATCTTCAACTACGCCGACTACGTCGGGCCCGACATGTTGAAGTCGTTCGAGAAGAAGTTCGGCGTCAAGGTCGAGGTGACGAGCTTCGACTCGATGGACGACGCGGTGAGCAAGCTGCAGGCCAACACCGCGCGTTTCGACGTGACCAACGTGTCGCCCGACCGGATCGGCACGCTCGTGGCGACCGGCGTGGTGCAACCGATCAACCACTCGTACCTGACCAACTTCTCGAAGCTCTGGCCGTCGCTGCAGAGCCCCTTCTACGACCAGGGCGCGCGCTACTCGGTGCCGTACACCGTGTACACGACCGGTGTCGGGTACCGCACCGACAAGATCGCCCCGGCCGACGACCCGTACAAGCTCAAGGACGGCACCGACCTCTTGTACAACCCGAAGTACAAGGGCCGCGCCTGGGTCCTCGACGACGACCGTGAAGCGCTGTCGATGGCGCTGCTCCGGCTCGGCATCACCGACGTGAACACCGAAGACCCGAAGCTCGTGGCACGCGCGGGCGCCGAGCTGCGGCGGCTCACGAGCCTCGTGAACGTGAAGGTCGGTATCCAGGACTACACGAAGCTGCCCGAAGGCCAGGCGTGGGTGCACCAGGCGTGGAGCGGCGACATGATCAACGCCGTCTCGAACCTGCCCCAAGGCGTGCCGCCCACGGTGCTGGGCTACTGGTTCCAGCCGAACGGCAAGGGGCTCATCCAGAACGACATGATGGCCATCCCGAAGAATGCCGAGCATCCCGTGCTCGCGCACGCGTTCTTGAACTACTACCTCGAGACCACGAACGCGATCGACAACTTCAACGGCATCGGTTATCAGCAGCCGCTCAACGACCTCGACCCCGAGCGGTTCGTGAGCGAGAAGCTCGTCCCGGCGAACCTCAAGTCGGCGATCGTGCGGCAGACCGACTTCGACAACGCGTTCGAGGAGCTGCAGCTGTCACCCACCGGCGACCGCCTCTGGCAGTCGGAGTGGCGGAAGTTCACGAGCGGTGCCTGATACCGCCGTCGTCGACCCAGCCGGCGTCGACGTGGGTGTGGACGTCGCGGGCATCAACGTCAACGAGCGAGACGAAGCGCGTCGGCCACGTTGGTTGTGGCCGACGCTCGCCGCACCGGGCACCGTGTGGATGGTCATCTTCTTCGCGGTCCCCTTCTACGGCGTCATGGCGATCGCCGGTGGTCGCGACAACCTCCTCTTCGCCCGGCGCGACCCGATCTGGAACCCGTTGCAGTGGCACACCGACACGCTCTCGTCGGTGTGGCAGGGCATCGTCAACGGCGAGTTCGGTCAACCGTTCCTGCGGACGTTCGAGTATGTGATCGCCGCGCTCGCGATCTGCTTCGTGATCGGCTACCCGGTGGCGTACTACGTGGCCCGCTACGGCGGGAAGCGCCGCGGCCTCCTGCTCGGCCTGCTGCTCGCACCGTTTTGGATCTCGTACCTCATGCGCATGCTCGCGTGGGTGAACCTGTTGCAGGACGACGGCTACGTGAACGACGCGCTCCGGCACCTGCACATCGTGGGGCACCCGGTCGACTGGCTCGACGGGCGCCCGTACACCGTGGTGCTCGGCCTCGTGTACGGCTACGTGCCGTTCCTGATCCTGCCGTTGTACGCCGCGCTCGACCGCATCGACGTGCGACTGCTCGAAGCGTCGCGCGACCTCGGTGTGAGCCCATGGCGCACGTTCGTGCACGTGACGCTGCCACTCTCACGCCAAGGCATCCTCGCGGGCGCTGCCATCACGGCGCTGCCCATGTTCGGCGACTACTACACGAACACGCTCCTCTCCGCGTCGCCGCGCACGAACATGATCGGCAATCAGATCCAACAAGCAGTGACCGAGAGCTCGACGCGCGGCATCGGCGCGTCGCTCGTGATCGTGCTGACCGTTTTGCTCACGGTGCTCATGGCCTACTACCTCTACTCGAGCAACCAAGCGGCCAAGGAGGTCCGGTGACGCAGACGGCACCCCGTCGGAGTCTCCTCGCCTGGTGGCGCAACCCGTGGCGCAAGCCCCACTTCCTCGCCGCGATCACCTGGGCGTACTTGTTGTGGGCACTGGTGCCGGTGCTGATCGCAATCCAGTTCTCGTTCAACAAGGGAAAGTCGCGCAGCACGTGGCAAGGATTCTCGTGGCGCTGGTACTGGGGCGATCCGAACCTCTCGGTCTGGCACGACGCGACCTTGCACCGAGCGATGCTCAACAGCCTCTGGCTCGCAGGGATGACGATGCTCGTCTGCGCGCCACTCGGGGTGGCACTCGCGCTGGGGTTGACCCGCTGGCGGGGCTACGGCCAGCGCCCGGCGAACCTGTTGATGCTGCTGCCGCTCGTCACACCCGAGATCGTGATGGGCAGCTGCTTGTTCTTGTTCTTCACCACGATGTTCCGCAGCATCCACCTCGGGCGGTGGGCCCAGCTCGTCGGCCAGATCACCTACAACCTCTCCACCGTCGTGATCGTGGTGCGCGGCCGCCTGCTCACCATCGGGCGCGACTACGAAGACGCCGCGCAGGATCTCGGCGCATCGCCCGCGCAAGCGTTGCGCACCGTCATCCTCCCGTTGCTCGGACCAGCGATCTTCGCGAGCCTGATGGTCGTCTTCGCAACGGCGATCGACGACTTCGTGATCAGCCAGTTCCTGTCGGCCGACGCCGGCAGCGAAACGGTGCCGATGAAGATCTACAACACGCTGCGCGCCACGGCGACACCGGCGGTGAACGCACTCGCCACCGTGATGTTGCTCTTCACGCTCACCGCGATCCTGCTCGCTGTGTTCGTGCCGCGATTGCTGCGCCGAGGCACGGGTGGCTCGTCGGCGGTCGCTGACTTCGCCAACCTCGACGTGTGACTCACTAGGTGGCTGCCGCCGCGTCGTCCGGCTGCTCGAGGCGCTCGTCGGCCGGCAGCACCCGCAGTGCGTCGCAGGGCAGCACGAGCGTCACCGCGGTACCGGGCGTGTGCGGCACGCTGTCGTCGGTGTTGGCCACGAGGACCTGCACCGTGTCGCCGTGCGGCAGGCGCACCACCACCTGCGTCGTCGGGCCGAGGTACACGAGGCGATCGATCATGCCGGCGAGATGGTTCTCACCGGAGAGGCCGTACTCCACGATGCGGGCTCGTTCCGGTCGGATCACGATCTTCGCCCGACCCGGACCGTCCACCGCTCCGCTCTCGGCCCGCAGCGTCGCGCCGGCGAGCTCCACCTGCCATCCGCCCTCGGGGGCCGCGCCGCGCACATCGACCGACAGCAGGTTGGCCACACCGAGAAAGTCGGCGACGTACGCGTCGGCCGGTTCGGTGTACACCTCACGAGGCGGGCCCACCTGGGCCACATGACCGCTGTCCATCACCGCGAGTCGGTCGCTCATCGTGAGCGCCTCCTCCTGATCATGGGTCACGTACACGAACGTGATGCCGACGTCGCGCTGCAGGGCCGTGAGCTCGTGCTGGAGCGCCTTGCGGAGCTTGGCGTCGAGCGCGCCGAGCGGCTCGTCGAGCAGCAGCACCGACGGCTCCAACACGAGCGCACGCGCCAGCGCCACCCGCTGCTGCTGGCCACCCGAGAGCTGCGCAGGCTTTCGCTTCCCGAGCCCTTCGAGGCGCACGAGCGCGATCGCGTCGCCCACCCGGCGGCGCTTGTCGACCTTGCTGAGTCCCTGTTGCCAGCGCAACCCGTAGGCGATGTTGTCCTCGACCGTGAGGTGCGGGAAGAGCGCGTAACTCTGGAACACAGTGTTCACGGGCCGGCGGTGCGGCGGAGTGCGCACCAGGTCGAAGCCGTCGAGGAGGATGCTCCCCGCGCTCGGTTGCTCGAAGCCGGCGATGAGCCGCAGGGTCGTGGTCTTGCCACACCCTGACGGTCCGAGCAGCGAGAAGAACTCGCCCGCCGCGATCTCGAGATCGATGCCCGCGACGGCGACGAAGTCGCCGAAGCGCTTCTCGAGACCGACGAGCTCGATGCGACCACCGCGCATGCCGGCCTGCGACTGCAGCCGCTCGGGCGCGCCGCCAGTCGGACGGTCGGGAGCTCCACCTGACTCCGCGGTCCCCACGGCTTGGGCCACGCCGCATTGTACGAGAGGCTCGCGGCGCCGCAACGGCACCCGCGCGCCCATTACAGACTGACTCGTCAGTCAGTAGAGTGGCTGTATGCGCACCGATCCGCTGGCCCGCTCCGATCTGGCGCGTGAGCTCGCGAGCCGCGCCGACATCCCGCCGGAGCGCGCCCGCACGCTCCCGGGCCATTGGTACGCATCCGCCGAGCACCACGCGATCGAGATGGACCGCGTGTTCCGCCGCTCGTGGATCGGTGTCGGTCTCGACGACGACGTGCGCCCGTCCGGCTCGTACCTCAGCACCACCGTCGCGGGTGTGCCAGTGCTCGTGGTGCGCGACGAACAGGGCACCTTGCGCGCGTTCCTCAACGCGTGCCGGCACCGTGGCGCACCGCTCGCCGATGGCCACGGCAACGCGCGGGCGCTGCAGTGTCCGTACCACGCGTGGGTGTACCGCCTCGACGGCTCGCTGGCGCGCGCGGGTGGCGTCGGTGCACCGGAAGGCTTCGACACCGGTTGCTGCGATCTCTTCGAAGTGCGCGTCACCACGTTCGCGCGGTCGATCCTCGTCAACCTCGATCCCGAAGCACCCGACTTCGATCCCGGGCCGCTCGGCCCGGGCATCGACCCATACGACCTCGCTCGCCTCGAGGTCGTCATTCGCGATCGGTACGAGTGCGCGTGCAACTGGAAGGTGCTGCTCGAGAACTACTCGGAGAACTACCACACGCCGTTCGTGCACTCGCAGCTCCCCGCGGCCGGTTACGAGTACCCGATGCGCGAGGCGGGCCCGATCGTGTTCGCCTGGGATCGGCCACTGCAGCCACGCGACGTCTCGGAAGAAGCACTCGCCACGAGCGCTCCCGGCGAACCGGGCTGGGAGCGCGTCGCGGAGCGCAGCGCACCCGAGTCGTTCACGAACGGCGCCTACGTCACGCTGTTCCCGAACACGATGATCTCGATGTTCGCGGGGTACGCGGCCACGATGCGACTCACGCCGACGAGCCCGACCACCACGCTCGTCGAGCGCGAGCACATGTGGGGACACGAACACGACGAGCGCCGTCGCCGGGCCGACCACGCGGCGACTCGACTCGTGGTCGATCAAGACCTCGCGATCTGCGCGGCGGTCCAGCGGACCTACGACGGCGGGATATCGGCGCACGGCGTGCTCTCCACCGAACACGAGCGGGGCGTAGCGTACGTGCACCGTTTGCTCGTCGATGCCCTGTCGCGCGACGAGCTGCCGCGCGGCGGCGACGCGTCGCAGACATCCTTCTGAAGCGGGCCACGGCAGCAGTCCCCGATCGGCGCCGGCTGCCCGGCGCGCTCACGCCGCGGCAGTACGCTCGCCCGTCGTGCGCAAGGCCGCCACGTCGTCGAACCGATCCCGCAGTCGCGTGAGCGTCGAGCAGCGACGCATCGAGATCCTCGAGGCGACGCGCCAGGTCGTGCTCGACAAGGGCTTCGGCGGCACGCGCATCAAAGATGTCGCTGATGCGCTGAACGTCTCCACAGGCCTGGTGCACTACCACTTCGCGTCGAAGGACGAGCTGCTCGCCGAGACGATGCGCTACGCGGCCGACGCCGACATCCGCCGCCTGGAGAAGAGCGTCGCGGCAGGCTCAGACCCAGTGGAACGAATCGACCGGGTGCTCCGCGAGTATCTGCCCGGCCCGCGTGACCAGAGCTGGACGCTGTGGATCGATGCGTGGGGAGAGGCGCTGCGCAACGCGACGCTGCGCGAGATCTCCGAAGAGCTCGATCAGGCGTGGGTGGCGCTGCTCGAGCGAGTGATCCGCGACGGGGTCACCGCGCGGCGGTTCCGTACCGACGATCCCGCCGGTTCGGCGTGGCGCCTCGCCGCGCTCATGGACGGGCTCGGCCTCCAGGTGCTGTTGCACCGATCCACGATGAGCCGCGCCAAGATGCTGGAGCACACGCGCACCTTCGCAGCCGTCGAGCTCGGCCTGCACCGAGACGACCTCCCGTCACGCCGGTGACCGAACACGGCCGGCGCGGCCGCGTGCCTCGCGTCAGGCGCTGACCGCTGGATCGGCGAAGACCGCGCCGTAGAAGTCGCGGAGTGCTTCGCCGTCGAGCTGCACGGCGAAGCCGTTCACGTCGTGGCTGATCCGCAGGCTGGGACAGAACCACGCATGATCGTCGACGAAGAAGTGCGGAGAGCCCTGCGCGCCGCGACGACGGCCTTCCTCCCAATCGCGGTAGACCATCTCGATCGAGGCCTCGGTCGACATCGGTTGCACGCTGAACGGCCCGCCGATCTTCCAGAGCACCTGGTGATCGGTGATGTCGAGACCCTCTTCGAACAGCGCACGGCGGATGGCGAGACTGACGCCTTCGCCGGCAACGACGCTGCGTTGGTACGCCGCGGCCGCAAGACCGAACGCGGCAATCGAGCTCTCGGGCATGAGCTCCGCAGAGAACCCCCGGAACAGATCCGGCGCGATCTCGGCTCGGAGGGCGGCGACCTCCTGCGCGACGAGACGCCCGTCGAGCGGCCGGCCGTTCACGAGCTCGAGGGGCCACGACCGCACCACCAGCCGCGGACCCGCCAACGCGCGTCGCGTGCGCTCGGCAACGAGGCGGTGCAAACCCACGTGCGTGAACGGACAGGTGATCTCAGCGAACACGTCGACGCTGCGCTCGGGCTGGTTCACAGCGTTGCTGCCTCCGATCACCGGCGGTGCCGCCGGCGCTGCGCACGACGGTACCGCCCCGCGGCGCGCACCGGCCGTCCCGCTCCCTCGCTAAGTGACCTTCGACCCTCGTGGCGCGTGCACGGCTCTCGTCATGCTGAATCCAGCACGACGAAGTCCGCGACCGATGCGCCGACGGTGGTTCCAATGCCCACGACACACGCCTCCGCGAGCCCGCTGCTCGACGCGGTGCTCAACTTGTCGCGATGCCATCGGGAACACGAAGAGTTCTAGGCGACCGAGCCGCGCGAGACCGCAGTGCGCCTCCAGCGCCACGCGCGCACACTGCTCGCCCTCGCCGATCGGTGGTCGGCCGCCGTCGACGGGCCGGCACCGGCACCGGCAATTGCCAACGACTGGCTGGCGGCCAACATGAGCGTGCTCGCGGCGCGCATCTTGCACCGGGCCGTGTCGGTCCTCGACCAGGTCGACTTCACGCCCGGACCACCGAGTCGTCCCGCTCGGAACCAGCTGGCGGCCCTCGGCCTTGCGCAGCAACGAACCTCGTTGGAACTGCAGCAGAAGATGCAGCGTGTCGCGTTCATCGCCGACCAGTCGCGGGGGCTGCTGATCCGCCACGAACCTGATGCTCGAGCGCACTCCGCAGACGCTCCTTGCACTACGTGCACGGCCCGAGTGCACGCGACGGCACCACGCGAGGATGCCGACAGGAGACCATCGAGTGTCGGGACCTTTGGCACCATGATGGCGGTGAGCATCTTGCACACCACATGCGGTGGTCGTGCGTCGCTGCGGATGGAGACGAGGAAGCACATGGATTCCGACCTGTTCGCAACCGAAGACGCGAGCCGCCACGTCCACGAACAGGTGCTCCGGTCCGTTCGCGAGATCAGCGACGCGGGACGGGTCGACGCCGCGCTCGCGCAACACGAACGCCGGCGGTCTCAGTCGCAGCGGCTCGAAAGCCTCGGTCAGCTCGCCGGCGGGATCGTGCACGACTTCAACAACCTGCTCATGGTGATCACGTTCAGCGTCGACTTCCTGCGCGACGCCATTGCCGCGCTCGATGTCCCCGAAGCCGTGCGCGCCGACCTCACGTCGAACCTCGACCACATCGACAACGCCGCGACGAGCTCGGCCACCCTGACAAGCCAGCTCCTGTCGTTCAGTCGCTCCGAGCCGATGCGCATCGAATCGCTCGACCTGAACGAACGGGTCAGTCACATCGAGGCGCTGTTGCGTCCTTCGATCGAGGAGAGCGTCGAGCTCGTGGTCGACCTCACACCCGGATTGCCGCCGGTCGCGGCCGACCGTGGACGCTTCGATCAGCTCGTCGTGAACCTCGTGGTGAACGCTCGCGACGCGCTCCCCGATGGTGGTCGCGTGCGCATCGCGACGTCGCTCGTCGACGACACGGATCGCGTGCGTGTGGAGATCGCCGATAATGGAACCGGCATGTCGGCCGAAGTGCGCGGCCGGGCATTCGACCCGTTCTTCACGACCAAGGGTGCGGGTCGGGGCACCGGCCTCGGTCTCGCAACCGTGTACAGCATCGTGACCGATCTGGGTGGCACCATCGCCATCGATTCCACGCTCGGCGTGGGCACGCGCGTGATCGTCTGCCTTCCGATCGCAGACTCGGCGCCACACTCGGCTCCGATCACGACGGCCCGTCGCGGGCACGGCGAACGTGTGCTGCTCGCCGAGGACCACGACGACGTGCGGACCTCGTTCGCGGCGATGTTGCGTCGTTCCGGCTACACCGTCGTGGCCGTGTCGAGCGGGGAAGCAGCACTCGACGCGTCGGGCGCGACCGAGTTCGATCTACTGATCACCGACATCGTGATACCCGGCATGTCGGGACGTCGCTTGGCCGAGCGGCTCCGTACCGTGAGTCCCGGGCTGCCCGTGATGTATCTGTCGGGCCACGCTCGCCATCTTGTCGACGCAACCGAAGACGAACACGGGAGGGCGGTCACCATCGCGAAGCCGGTCGCGCGAGTGCAACTGCTGCGCCACGTGCGGGCGCTGCTCGATACCCGCCCCGGGATCGTCAGCGATACGCGAGTCCGCACGGCACCGTGAGCAAGAAACGAGAGCGCGCCGCAACCTGGTGATTAGCGTGCCGACGTGTCGCGCGTGCCGACAGAGCTCTCGGTCGACGGTCTCGCGCTGCACAGTGCGAAAGGACGCGTCGCGCTCGTCGCGACTGTCGCCGCGAGCGCCATGGCGAGCCTCGACGCGACGGTCGTCAACGTGGCGCTGCCCCGCATCGGCAGGGAGTTCGGCGTGGCGGTCAGCGCGCTGCAGTGGGTCCTGACCGGGTACCTCCTCGCGCTCTCGTCACTCATCCTGCTCGGTGGCGCACTCGGCGACCGCTACGGCCGGCGCACGATCTTCGTGATCGGGACGGTGTGGTTCGCAGTCGCCTCGCTGGGCTGTGCGGTCGCGCCCAACATCGAGGTGCTCATCGCGGCACGGATCCTCCAAGGCATCGGTGGCGCCCTGCTCACACCGGGCAGCCTGGCCATCTTGCAGGCGAGCTTTCGCGAGTCAGACCGGGCGGCCGCCGTCGGAGCCTGGTCGGGATTGGGCGGCGTAGCCGGTGCGCTCGGCCCGTTCGTCGGCGGCATCCTCGTCGACGGCCCCGGCTGGCGGTGGGCGTTCCTCATCAACCTGCCGGTTGCGGCTCTGGCCGTCGTCTGCGCGCGTTCGGCAGTACCCGAGACGCGCGACCCGAATGCGCAGCGGCGTCTCGACATCGGCGGCGCGGCGCTGGCGGCGCTGGCGCTTGCGGCGAGCACGTGGGCGCTCACCGAAGCCGGGCCCCGGGGCTGGACCGATGCCACCGTGCTCGGCGCGGCGGCGATCGCCTTCATGGCGATCGCCGCGTTCGTGGCGCGCATGTTGCGCGCCGAGAACCCGCTCGTTCCACCCGCACTGTTCCGAAACCGCACGTTCACGGTCGTCAACCTCGCCACCGTGCTGCTCTACGGCGCGATCGGCGTGTCGTTCTTCCTCGTCGCCTACGAGCTCCAGGTCGCGACCGGATGGTCGGCGCTCCAGGCCGGTGTCGCGCTGTTGCCGACCACGCTGTTGATGTTCTCGCTCTCGGCCGCGTCCGGCGCGCTCGGCCAGCGCATCGGACCACGCTTCCAGCTCACGGTCGGGCCGCTCGTCGCGGGCGCCGGCCTCGTCCTGTTGGCCCGCATCGGGCCGGACGCGTCGTGGCTCACGCAGGTGCTGCCAGGATCGCTGGTGTTCGGCCTTGGCCTCGTCTCGTTCGTCGCGCCGCTGACCGCCACCGTGATGGCGGCCGCCGATCCCGATCATGTGAGCGTTGCGTCGGGCGTGAACAACGCGATCGCACGCGCCGCCGGCCTGGCCTCGCTCGCCGTCATTCCCGTGGTGTCGGGGCTCTCATCGGCGAACGGACCCGTGCAGGTGACGCACTCGTTTCGCGTCGCGCTCGTGATCGCAGCGTGCACGGCGGTGTCGGCCGGGCCGCTTGCGTTCATCGGTCTCGGACCGCGACTGCACACCGTGCGCAGCGCCCGCCGCATGCATTGCGCGGTCGACGGCACGCCGTTGCAACCCGATCCGGCTCGCTGCCCGGTCGACGCGGCTGCCCGCTGATCGTCAGCTCCGCGTGAGCACGACCTTGAGGGCGCCGGTCTCGGCCGCGCGGCCGAACACGTCGTAGGCCTCCATGAAGTCGTTCAGAGCGAAGTGGTGCGTGACGAAGCGACCCGCTTCGACCTGGTGGCCACTGCTGAGCTTCAGCAGCGTTGGCGTGGAATAGGTGTCGACGAGGCCGGTCGTGATCGTCACGTTGCGGATCCAGAGCGACTCGAGGTGCAACGTGGCCGGTTCACCGTGCACACCGATGTTCGCGATGTGGCCGCCGGGCCGCACGAGCTCTGTGGCGAGCTCGAAGGTCGCGGGCACGCCCACCGCCTCGATGGCGACGTCGGCGCCCAGCCCGTCGGTGAGCGCGGCGATGGCAGCCATCGGGTCTTCGCGGCCGTTGTTCACGACCACGTCGGCACCGAACTGCTTCGCCGCTTCGAGCCGCGAATCGGCCTTGTCGATGGCCACGATGTGCGCCGGACTGAACAGCTTGGAGCCCATGATCGCGGCGAGGCCGATCGGGCCTGCGCCCACGACTGCAACCACGTCCCCGGGCTGAACCTTGCCGTTGAGGACACCGACTTCGTAGCCCGTTGGCAGGATGTCGGCGAGCATCAACAGGTCTTCGTCGCTCATGCCGGCCGGCGCCTTGTGCGTGGACGTGTCGGCGAACGGTACGCGCACGTACTCCGCCTGCGTGCCGTCGATCTTGTGGCCGAGGATCCAGCCACCGCCACCGAGGCACTGTCCGTAGCTGCCTTCACGACAGAAGCGGCACGCGCCACAGGCGGTGATGCATGACACGAGCACCTTGTCGCCGACGCGAACGTTCTTCACGCCCGAACCGACCTGCTCGACAGTGCCGACTGCCTCGTGACCGAGGATGCGGCCGTCGGTGACGGCGGGGACGTCACCCTTCAAGATGTGCAGGTCGGTCCCGCAGATGGTCACTGCGTCGACCTGCACGATGGCGTCGGTGTCGGCCAGGATGGTCGGCTTCGGCACCTCTTCCCACGCCTTGTTGCCCGGACCGTGATAGACGAGCGCGCGCATAGCGACCTCCGAGGTCTCAGATCTCGATAGGTCGACCGTACGAAGCCGGGCGCCGATCAGACAGAGGACAAGGTCACTTCGCCGTTGTGCGCAACCCGAGCGTGGGTCCGAGCACCACGAACGCGGTCACGACCTCCAACGCTTCGACGCCGCCCCACGCGATGGCACCGGCGAAGGTGGCCTCGGCGTGCGCCATCGAGCCCAGCGCAGCCACGATCGCGACGACTGCACAGACGACGACCGGTCGGTGCTGAACGAGTCGCACCGTCGATTCGCCGGCGCCGAGCGCTCCGGCGCGGGCAGCGGCATCCGTGTCGTCATCGCCACCCGCGGCGGTCGACTCGACTCGAAGCTCGCGTCGGTGCGCCGACGCGACCACGACGAGCGTCACCAGCGCAGCCAACGTCATGAGCACGCCACCGCCCACACCGGCGACCATTCGCGTGTGGGGACGCCCGATCACGACCTTGGCGAGCGCCGCGGTCCAACCGACGGCGGCCAGCGTCAAGCCACCCGCTGCCACCACCGCCGCGCGGCTGATGAGCGCGCGCTCGGTGGCGGGCGCGTTCGTGCTGCGCCAGTGCGCGGCCGCCAACGACGCCGCGCGCGCACCCGCGACCACTGCGATCTGAAGGCCGAGCACAGCCAGGAAGAAGGAGATCCGTGTGAGCGGCGCGGCCGTGCCACGCACCGCGGGTCGCGGTTGTGTGACCGCGGCGATGAGGAACGCGACGACCACCGTGAGCCCGGTCGCGGCGACGAGCACCGGGATGCGACGGGCCGTCGTGGTGGCGGTCTGCGCGTCGAGCTGCCGCGCGATGTCGCCGGCGCGACCGAAGGCCGCAATCGCCTGCTCAACGGCGACGCCGCGAGCGAGCCCGCGCGATTCCAGATCGGCGACCGCGTCGGTGAGGTGGTCGTGCACCTCTTCGATGATGCGGGCGCGCGCCGCGTGGCTCACGTGCAGCCCGGCGGCCAGCTCGTCGAGGTAGGCGTCGATCATGCGGAGCTCGCCGCCAAGATCGCGTTGACCGCCGACGAGAACCGCGTCCACTCCCGCCGTCGCGCCGCGAGCGCGGTCCGCCCGCGGCGCGCGAGGCGGTAGACCCGCCGTTCGCGACCGCCCACGACCTCGCGCACGCTCGTGAGCAGACCGAGCCGCTCGAGGCGGTGGAGCGCCGGGTACACCGTTCCCTCGGGAAGGTCGAACACGTCGCCGCTGCGCAGCCGCAGCTGTTCGATGATCGCGTATCCGTGCCGAGGGCCGTCTTCGAGGACAGCCAGCACGAGTGGATCGAGGTGGCCCTTGATCTGCTCGGTGCTCATACCTAGAGAACCTAAGCATAGGAGACCGAGGCTCGCCAGGTCGCGGTGAGATTCTTCACAGCTTCGCCACACTCCGGCACCATGAAGGGCACGGGTGCGCACATCCCGCCACGGGCGTAGCGTCTCGTTGCCGGCCCGCGCCGAACCAAGGAGCCACCGTGCCCGACAAGCCCAGCTATCTCGGCCTGCTCAATGCGATTGCCGTCGCGGAGGGCCGCGCCCACCGGTACCTCACGGCATGGGCGGCGACGACCTCACGCGACGACGTGCGGGGCGTGCTGCTCACGGTGGCCGCACGCGAGGGCGAGCATGCGATGAGCTTCGCCCGACGGATCAACGAGCTCGGCTTCGAAGTTCGCGAGCGCGATGCCGACGAGCTCGACCGAGCGATGGAGATCGTCACCGCTTCGTGCCCCGACCTCGAGAAGATGCAGGCACTCAAGCTGCAGCGACTCGACACCGGCGACCGGCCCGACATCTTCGACGAAATGTTCAAGGATCACTCGATCGACATCGCCACCGGCGCGCTGCTGGGTCGGTACATCGCCGAGGAGCGCGACACCGGCCGCCTGCTGCGCCGCTGCTATGAGCAGCTCGAGGCTGAGGTCGTCGCGCCCGCTCAGTGAGAAGCGCTTGACTTCAAGTTCACTTGAACTTGTACGTTGCCGCGATGGCGCTCACCGACGACCTCACGAGGCGCGACCGCGCGACCGCCGCGCTCGATCTCGACAATGCATCCGACACGACGCTCCTCGCGTCGGTCGCCTCGGTGGTCTCCGAGCCCCGCGCGCAGGTGGCCGACTCGTTCGTGCTCCACGCCCCGTTGGAGCTCGCCGCGCGTGCCGCGCTCCTCCCCTTCGTGGCAACCTCCGCGCGCGACACGGCGCGCCGACGGATCGCCGAGATCGCGCCGTCGTACGAGGCGTTCGCCGACCCGGTCGCGCCACCCGCACGCCTCGACTTCGACTCGCTGGAGACGGCCGCGGCGCACCTCGCCGATGCGATCAGCGGCGGCGACCTCGACACCGTCGACGCGGTCGCCGCGTGGCTCGGTGAACACGGGCGCCCGAGCCGGCTGCGCAGCCTGCTCGCCGAGCCCGTCGTGGATCGGCTCGCGGCCGCCGCGCATGCGCCGATCTTCTTGTATCTCCTGCCGCGCGTCGCGCCGCGCGGCGAGCTTCCGGGCACGTTGTTGCGTCCGCTGGCGCGCGAGCTCGCCCGGCATCCCGACTGGAAGATCGAATGGTGCCGAGCGGAGTCCGACGACCACGTCGCACCGCCGCGCCCCGGAGATCTGTTCGAAGCGCTCGCGAGCACGCCTCACCTCGGGATACCGGGAAGCGAGTTCATCTACCCGCTCATGCATCAGGTCGATCGGCCCGACATCGCCACGCTCCTCACGCCGGCGACAAGCGGGCACGGGTCCGAGCGCCCGACCGAACGCGAGTACCTCTCGCGATGCGCTCGCGAGCTGTTGCGCGCCGCGGCCGCCTCGATGCTCACCGAACCGCCCGATCACGCGCCGTACGGATGGAGCCACTGCCTCACCATGACGCAGGCCGCGCTCGGCATCGCCGCCGACTGCGCCGACGCCACCGTGGCAGTGCGGGTGGCGGCCACGTTCGTCGCCGGCTTCCGCGCCGCGCTCGCGCGCCGGCCCCTCGTCGCCACGTTCACGCCCGCTGCAGCACCGCGCGGCGATCTGCGGGCCGCCCTCCACGACGGGCCCGGCGCCGCGGCGGCAACCGTGTGGCACGCCCCGCCGCACTCGACCGGCATGATCGCGACCGCGCTGGCCACGCACGCCGCCACGCATCACGACGCCCATCTCGTGAAGTACACGCTGGCCTGCCTCGACGCGGCGGCCTGGGACCGGACCGCGGCACGCCTCTACCTCGCCGCCGCAGCCGCGCTCGGCGGCTGGTGGGCCCAACCCGACCACGCGGCCGTGGACTGACCCCGACTACGTGCGGTCAGCCGCCGGTCTGGCGGGGTGAGCCCATCTGTGTCGGGTTGTCGTCGTTGGCAGCCCGGTCGCGGGCCCGCTGACGGGCGGCGGCGGCTTCGAGATCGGCCAGTCGTTTGCGCTCGGCGGGCGCAAGACGGCGTGTCGGTGGTTTGGTGGGCAAGGTCGCACCATAACGGACACTGACGGGGGCACCGCAACCGACCGGCCGGCCTGCGTCCGGAGGCCACCCGGCCACTGGTAGATTGGCTAGGTAGTCCCCTGCATGGGGGCGCCCCGCTCTTCCTCTGCCCACGCACGCTCGCCCCGGTGAGCACCGGCCACGGCTCTCGCAGACTCGACGCCTCCCCGTCTTTCGGAGGCCGGCGCTGTCATGATGGAGTTCGAGTGGAATCAGCTGGTCGCCGAAGATCGTGTCGTGATCCACGCCCACGGTGAGGGCGCGAACCGGACGACGGTCGGCACGGTCATCTCGGTCACCGCGCAATCGGGACACAACGAGGTGGGTGTGCGGGCCGACGGCAACACCGAAGCGACCCTCCTCTGGCCGACTCGCTTCGAGATGCACTCGATGACCGACGCCGCCACCTCGGTGTGCCCGTGGTGCGCGAGCGCGGGTTTCCCGACCGGCACGACACACGCCAGCACGCTGCTGCGCCCGAGCGTGTCGGCCGACGGCCGGCGATGAACGCGGGGGTTGCGATCGGGGCTGAGATCAAGCCCCGATACCGAGGCCGCATCCATCAGGCGGCCTTCTTCGCCGCGATCCCGGCCGGCGCGGCGCTGATCCTCACGGCGCACCGTGGCGCACAGTACGCCGCAGCGGCGATCTTCGCGACCTCGATCGTGGCGCTCTTCGGCACGAGCGCGGCCTACCACTGCCGTCAGTGGACCGAGACGTGGCGAGCGCGCATGCAGCGCCTCGATCACGCGATGATCTTCGTGCTGATCGCCGGTTCCTACACGCCGTTGACCGTCGTCGCGCTCGGACACGCGCTCGGACTCACGTTGCTCGTGCTGGTGTGGACGGTTGCCGCACTCGGCATCGCCGCCACCATGATCCGCTACGACCTCGTCGACCGCTACGAAGGCGTGCTCTACGTAGCCTTCGGCTGGTTCCTCGTGCCGGTGCTGCCCGCCGTGGTGCACGCACTGTCGCTCGCCGAGCTGCTGTGTCTCACGGCCGGCGGCTTGCTCTACACGATCGGTGCGATTGGCTTCGTGCGCGAGCGACCTGATCCCCGGCCCACGATCTTCGGGTACCACGAGGTGTGGCACGTGATGACCGTCGCCGCCGCGGCATGCCACTTCGCGCTGGTGTTCCTGCTCGTCCGCTGACGCCTCATCACACGCCGAGCTCGACGAGCAGTGCGCGCACGCGCTCGCCGATCTCGTCTCGGATGCGGCGCACCACATCGGTGTCCTGGCCGGCGGGGTCGTCGAGCGGCCAGTCTTCGTAGCGTGTGGCCGGATAGATCGGGCATGCATCACCGCAGCCCATCGTGACCACCACGTCGGCCGCCTGCAGCGCGGCGTCGGTCCACCGCTTCGGCTGCGCCGAGCTGATGTCGATGCCGAGCTCGGCCATCACGGCGACGGCCGCCGGATTCACCGTCGCCGCTGGTTCGGAGCCACCCGACCAGGCCGTGGCGCGCCCGCCGGCAAGATGGTGGAACCACCCGAGCGCCATCTGCGACCGGCCCGCGTTGTGCACACAGAGGAACACCACCGTCGGGCGGATCGCGTCGGAACCTTCGACGGGGGGTGTGGCATCGGTCATTGCTCACCTCGGTCGGTCGCCATGGCTTGATGTTCGTGCGGTACCACCGCGTCGCGCGCGGCCACGTCGGGGTGCAAGAAGCGCACGAGCACGACCGCAACCAGCCCACCCGCGACCTGCATCCCCACGAACACGCCGACCGACGACGGCCGGATGCCCGCGAACGTGTCGCTGAGCGTGCGCGCGACCGTGACCGCCGGGTTCGCGAACGACGTCGACGACGTGAACCAGTACGCCGCGGCGATGTAACCCCCCACGGCGAAGGGCGCCACGCTGCTCCGACCGGAACGCACGACACCGAAGATCACGAGCAGCAGACCCACCGTGGCCACGAGCTCACCGAGCCACAGCCCGCCTGACGAACGCGTGTGATGGGAGACGTTCACGGCTGCCAGCCCGAACATCAGGTTGGCGACCACGGCGCCGACGCAGGCGCCGACGAGCTGCGCGAGCACGTACAGCGTCGCCGCGACGTTGTCGATGCCGCCGAGCAGTCGATCGGCGAGCGTGACGACCGGGTTGAAGTGGGCACCCGAGACGGGCCCGAACGCCAAGATGAGCGCCACGAGGCCCGCGCCGGTGGCCGTCGAGTTCTCGAGCAGCGCCAGGCCCGCGTCGTGTGGCGAGCTCCGCTGGGCCGCGATCCCAGAACCGATCACGATGGCGACGAGCAGACCCGTTCCGAGCGCCTCCGCGGTGGCTCGCCGCGCCAGACCCCGATCGATCATCAACAGCAACGGGCGGCCGACTCGGGCGCCGCCGAGCAGCACAGGGCGTCGTCGGCCGCCACCGACGGCGACCCGGGCGCGACCGTGCGCAGGTCGCCGGGTGCCATCTCCACGTCGCTGAGCACCGTGTAGATCTCCCACGGCTCACCGTCGGGCGCGTCGACCCACACCTTGTCCTGCACCGCGTAGCAGCACGCGACCTCGTCCTCGGTGGCGCACGCGAGGCCTTCGCCGGTGAGGCGACCCTGCGCGGCCCGTACCGCATCGGTCGACTCCACCTCCACGCCGAGGTGGTTCAGGCTGCCCGGGGCGCCGTGGCCCTCGATCAGCACCAGCTTGAGCGGCGGCTCGGCGATGGCGAAGTTGGCGTAGCCGGGCCGGCGCTTGGCCGGCTGCGTGGCGAACAGCTTGGAGTAGAACGACACGGCGGCATCGAGGTCTGCGACGTTGAGGGCGAGCTGCACACGCGACATCTGGACTCCCATCAGGGGCAACGAGCGATATATTGGCGGTTGTCGATGGATCCATCATCGCGGATACATCGACGTTCGTCAATATGTGATTCGCCCAGGATCCTGCCCAGACACCGGCCGGGAGCACCCCAGATGGCCAAGCGCCTCATCGCCGCCACCATGACCGAGGGCTGTTGCGGATCGGTGCTCGGCGCGCCACTCGACGCCGACGACGCCACCGAGCTCGCCGCCGCCTTCGCGGCCCTCGCCGACCCGGTGCGCCTGCGCTTGCTCAGCCTGGTGGCCGCCGCGGGCGAGGTGTGCTCGTGCGACCTCGAGGGTCCGCTCGCCAAGTCGCAACCCACCATCAGCCACCACACGAAGGCGCTCGCCGAAGCCGGGCTCATCGTGGGGGAACGCCGGGGCCGCTGGATGTGGTGGCGCGTCGCGCCCGAGCGCATCGAAGCGCTGCGCGCCGCGCTCGCCTGACCGAAGCCAGGCGAGCGACGGCACCGCGCGCGTAGTGCGGATCAGGCGCCGGGCTGCTTCGGCGCCTTCGTCGTGACGATCGCGGTGCGCGAATCGAGCAGCGCGCCGCTCGAGTCCGTGACGGTCAGCGTCACCGTGTACGCCGTCGAGAAGGCGGCCCAGTCCTCGTCGATCGTCCCGCTCGGCATGTAGGCCGTGGTGCTGCTGCGCGCGAAATCCACGAGACCGGTCGTGCCGTTCGTGTAGGTCATCGTCCAGTTCGCGGGGCTCGTGCACGAGCTCGAGATGCTGAAGGGCGTCCAGATCGCGGCCCACACCGAGTAGTAGCCCGTCGAGTTGCTGAAGCTCGTGATCTGCGCACACGTGCCCGAAGGCACGACCGTGGTCGGCGTGCCGCCACCGCCACTCCCGCCGGTACCGCCGCCGCCGCTGTTCACGCCGCCGCTGTTCACGCCGCCGGAAGCGAACGCAGCGCCACCACTCACTGCGCACACGCTCGCGATGGCCGCCGCGGCCAACAGACGCCTTGCCTTCATCACACACTCCTCGTGCTGGGGATCAGTGTGGGCAGGATGCGACACGCGAGGTCGACGCGACCATTGCACATAGGTCGTAGTACTACGTCCCCAGGCCGTGCTCCTTGGCCCAGAGCGCCGCTTGCGTGCGGTCCGACACTTCGAGCCGCTCGAAGATCCGCGTCAGATGCGCCTTCACGGTGCGCTCGGTGATGCCGAGCCGACGGGCGATGACCTTGTTGGTCAGTCCACCGGCTACGAGGCCGAGCACTTCGCGTTCACGGTCGCTCAACTTCGGGCCGCTGCGACGCTCGGCGCGACCGCCGAGCAGGAGTCGTGCCGCGCGCGGATCAAGGGGCCAGTCGCCACGGGCGGCCGCGCGCACACCGCGCAACAGGTCGTCGGGTTCGGCGTCCTTCAGGAGGTAGCCCACGGCGCCGGCGTCGAGCGCGGCGAGGATGCGCTCCCGATCCGAGAACGAGGTGAGCACCACAACCTTGGCCGCCGATCCCGAGGCAACAATTGCTCGAGTGGCATCGACGCCGTCCATTCCCGGCATCGACAGATCCATCAACACGACATCGGGGTGGGTCTCGCCAACGAGCCGGAGCGCGTCGACACCATCGCCGGCCGTGCCCACCACTTCGAACTCGGCTTCGGCTTCGAGTAGGCGGGTGAGACCGACGCGCACGATCTGATGGTCGTCGACGAGCAGCACACGGGTCATCGCGTCGGAACCTCCAGGTGCACACGAGCTCCGCCACCCGGCCGGGATGTGACGTCGAGGTGGCCGCCCGCCTCGGCCACGAGATCGGCGAGCACGCGCAATCCCACATGGCCTTCCACAGGACGATCGGCGACTGCGGCCGGATCGAAGCCGACACCGTCGTCGACCACATCGAGCACCGCCGTGTGGTCGGCGCGCGACACGCTCACGTGCACAGTGCGGGCGCGTGCGTGCGCGACCACATTGCGGAGCGCTTCCTGCGCGGATCGGTACAACAACGCTTCCACTTCGGGCGGCAAGCCGAGATCTTCGCCGAGCTCGAGGCGCGCCTCGACGCCGTGAGTCGCAAGCGGCGCGGCGAGATCGGACAGCGCCGCCTCGAGCCCGGCGTCGCGCAAGCTCGGTGGGTAGATCTCGACGAGCAGCGAACGCAATGCCCGGATGCTGCGTCGCGTCCCGGCGGCCGCATCGCGGAGCACCTCCCGGTCGGTACCCGCGACCGCGCCGTCGATCGCGGCCAGCGAGTACGAGACGCTGGCGAGGTCTTGCACGACACCGTCGTGCAGGTCGCTGGCGATCCGGCGTCGCTCCGCCTCGGACGCGTCGATCGCGCGGCGCAACAGGCGCTGCCGGCGCCGCTCGCCGGAGTGGAGCCGCCGAGCCATCGACCAAGCGAGAGGGATCTGCAACGCCTCGAGGCCGACCAGCGCGCCGAGCATGATCGGTGCGAAGTGCTGCCACACGTTGCGGCCGTCGGCGATCACCGCGTCGTAGCGGTAGTACGCCTCGAACAGCAACGAACTCCCGTCCGGCGTGTGCACCGGCTGGTACACCTCGAGCAACTTGACGAACCGGCGCTCGAACCGATTCTCGGGCCGGGCCAGATCGCTGACGTCGGCGGCTGCGGCACCGGTTCGGAACGCGTCCAACTCGTCGGACGCGAGCGTGTAGATGGTGCCGATGAGCCGCGGCTCGTCGGAGTACACGACGCGCCCGTCGGACCGCCACAGCTTCACGCGAACCAGATCCGCGTCGAGCACTCGCCGGCGCACTTCGCGGTCCATCGCGGCGACCGCCGCGGGTTGCGACTGAAGCAGGCTGTCGGTGAGCGTCGGTTCGATCGCGGTCCGGGCGAGGACGGCGGCATCGCGGCGGGCGTCGTGGATCGCGAAGTCGGTGCCGGCGTTGCGACTCGCAACGTTGGCGGCCAACGCCACCGCGAGCAGCGCGACGACACCCGCCGACGCGAAGACCACGACCGCGCGCGCCACCGGCCGATCGCGGCGCTTCAGTACGCCATGCAGCTCGGCCATCACCTGTACGGTGCGCTCCGCGCGAGGCGGAGAGAAGGGGCCAAGGCCCCCCCTCATGGAGTCGACAGGCTCCCCCTGGCCGGCTTCGCCCGACCTCCGGCTGCCGTCGCGCCGACCCCTAAGGTGCAGCGCAGACTGACGCGCCGCGGTGGCTCGCCTCCCGCCTGCTCCACCGCACGACGGCAACACAGGGACGATGCGATGACCAATGACGAAGAGCGGATCGCGCTGTTCCTCGACTACGAGAACCTCGCCATCGGCGCACGGGAACAGCTCGGCACCACGTTCGACTTCCGCCCGGTGGCCGACGCGCTCGCCGAGCGCGGACGCGTCGTGGTTCGGCGTGCCTACGCCGACTGGTCGCGCTTCGACGAAGACCGCCGGATGCTCACCCGCCATCACGTCGAGCTGATCGAGATGCCCCAACGCATGGGTTCGGTCCGCAAGAACGCTGCCGACATCAAGATGGCCGTCGATGCGATCGAGCTCTGCTTCGAGCGCGACTACATCACGACCTTCGTGCTCGCGACGGGCGACAGCGACTTCACTCCCCTCGTGCACAAGCTGCGCGAGCTCAACCGGCGAGTGATCGGCGTGGGTGTCGAAGCGTCCACGTCGGCGCTGCTGCCACCGGCCTGCGACGAGTTCTTGTTCTACGAGCGCCTCGAGGGCGTGGAACCGGTCGCCCGCAAGCGTCCGGCCTCCCGCGGCGGGCGCACGCCCGCGCCGCCGGTGGTCGAGGAGCGCAGCGCCGACGACGAACAGCCGGTCACCCGCCCCGAAGACGCCGACCTCGGCGTGATCATCACACAGACGCTGTCGGGTCTCGAACGCAGTGGCGGCGGACCCGTGCTCGGCTCCACGTTGAAGCGCGCGATCTTGCGCAAGGACCCCACGTTCAGCGAGACCACGTATGGGTTCCGCGGCTTCGTCGAGCTCCTGCGCAACCTCGAGCAACGCGGCGTGATCGAGCTCACGTCGGGCCCGGCCAAGGGCGATCCCGAGGTGGCGTTCGCGAGCGAGGCCGGCGACGAACAGGCCGCGTTCGAGCTGCTGCGCACCGTGGTGCAGCGCCTGACCGAGTCGTCAGGTCCGCCGCACCTGTCGGGCCTCAAGACCCAGCTCCGCAAGACGCAACCCGACTTCAGTGAGAAGCGCTTCGGGTTCGGTGGGTTCCTGCAGTTCTGCAAGGCCGGCCGCGCGCGCGGCGTGATCGACATGGAATGGGATGCGCAGGCCGACGACTACATCGTGCGGCCCGCCACAGCCGCCGCCGGAGGATCACCCGATCGCGGGTGACGGATCCACGTAGGTGGTTCCGAGGAGGCCGACCCACGTACGGTCGCGCAGCGGGTCGGACGGAAGCGCGGCATCAATACCGCGGGCGTGCAGGTCGTCGAGGAACATCGCGACCACGCGCTCGAGGTCGAGGCAGTCGGCTCCCGAGTCGGCGCGCGCTGCGGCTGCGGCGTCGGCGTGGACGTCGGCCTTCCACGACACCGTGATGCGAACCACCTCGTCGGTGTAGCTCGCCACCACTGCGTCGTCGTGCACCACCAGCCACTCGCCATCGCCGCGCACGAGCCGACTCTCGTGGCTCAGACCTCTCGGCATGCGATCGCCCGGCCGGCCGAGCGGTCCGACCCCATGGAACGTTGCTTCGTTGTCGGCCACGACAGCGACGTTGTCGAACGGTGCGCGCTCGACCGCATGCGCGTCATCAGGGCCGTCGGGCCAGTAGTAGAAGTCACCGCCGGGACCGGCGTAGAACCACGACACGGCGGTAGCGATCCACACGCGCCACGCTTCGAAGAGGCCCGACGTCTTCATCACCTTCAGCAGCCAGATCGGATGGTCGGCGCGCGTGACACCGCGGAACGCGGGCACATCGAGGTGCGCAGCGAAAGGAAACGGTGTTGGGCCCATCACGTTCACATAGACCGTCGACGGGCGCACGACCGCGGCTTCCCCGTACACGGCACGCGCCGCGTCGACGAAGCGCGAGTTGTCGAGGATCACACCCGCGTCGGCGACGACGGGCCGGCCGGCAAGAGCGAAGTCCTGGCGGAACCACGGCGGCGTGAACGCACTCGGCGCGGCACCGCCGTTGTCGGAACCGGAACGTCCACCGAGCGCCTGCATCTCCTCCGGGTTGCCGGCGTAACGGCTGAGCGGCCAGAACGGCCCGGCCGCCTCGATGACCTTGCGCACGGCGCCGGCATCATCGAATGCCGGCTGCACGCGTACCGCAGTCCGTGTCGTTGCCATCGATCAGACGCTACTCAAGCAGTCGCGGAAGACGCCGAGCCCTCACCGACGACGCGGTGGCGCCGTCCGAGCCGAGAGCGACGAAGGAGCGACACGGGCGGCAAGCCACTCGCCGCGGTAGGCGAAGCCGTCGCGGAAAATGCCGTAGGGTTCCGCCGTTCGCCGACGAAGGGCTTGGGACATGGGCAGCAGGCGTCACGTGCGATTCGGGGCGGTGGTCCTTGCGGTCGCGATCCTCGCGGCGTGCGGGAGCAGCTCGAAGGGTGGCTCCTCTTCGACGTCGACGAAGGTCACGGCCTCGTCGGGTCCGTATCCGGTGTCGAAGGTGCTCGGAACCGGCGTGACGGCGACCACGGTGAAGATCGGGATCGCGCTCGTCGACTTCACATGCATCAAGCAGTTCGTCGATTCGATTCGCGTCAACCAGGACAAGAACTACCAAGCGTTCATCGACGACATCAATGCGCGTGGCGGCATCGCGGGTCGCAAGATCGTGCCCGTGTACCACTCCTTCTGCCCGATCCAGAACAGCAACGCGGTGGCGTTGTGCACGAAGTTCACAGAAGACGACAAGGTCTTCGCGGTGCTCGGCAACTTCGTCGACTTCTCGGGCGACGCGGAGACATGCCTGGCGAAGCAGCACAACACGCCGCTCATGACGTTCCAGCTGACGCAGGCGATCATGAACGGATCGCCGCCGGGCATGATCATCTTGCCCGGTACCAACCCGGAGCGCTCCGACGCGGTGGTGCTCTCGCTGTTGAAGAAGCAGCACATCCTCGATGGCAAGAAGATCGGCGTGCTCGGCGAGATCACGAGTCGCAAGGTCGTGACCACCAGCGTCGTGCCGGGCCTGAAGAAGATCGGCGCGACGCTCGGCTCCACCGCGATCCTGTCGATCACGGGCACGGACACGACGGCGGCGCAGAGTCAGCTCGACAGCTTCATCGAACGCTGGAAGAGCGAGAACGTGTCGGCGCTGTTCGTGTCGGGCACACAGGTCGCGTCGAAGCAGTTCATCGAGAAGATCCGCAAGCAGATGCCGAACATCCTGCTCGTGAGCGACATCAGCGATGTGCTGTCGTACGGACAGCAGGAGACCACGGCGGGCGTGAAGCCGAATCCGTACGAGGGCATCATGATCGCAGGTGGCCCCACCGCTCACGAGTACGACCAGAGCGACAACTGGAAATACTGCGCCGACATCTACCAGAAGCAGACCGGCAAGGTCGCGCCGAACGCCGAGGCGGTGGTGCCCGGCCCCGACGGCAAGACGCTCGACACGTACGGCAGCATCAACGATGCCTGCCAGCTGCTGAGCCTCTTCCGCGACATCACGAACAAGCTCGGCACCTACCTGAACGTGCCGAACTGGCGCTACACCGTGGATCACTACGGCACGATCACGAACCGGGGCGGGGGCGCGTTCGCGTCGTTGCACGCCGGCAAGTACGACATCGACGACACGTTCCGGCTCGAGTCGTTCGACTCGTCGATCCCGCCGAAGGGCAACTGGAAGCCGCTCACACCGTTGCAGGGCATCAGCGGCTCGTAGCAGAACGCAGTCGTCGTTCGTCTTGCGCACGCCGGTCGCTAGGTTGAGACCATGAAGCTCAGCGTGATGCTCAACTACTCGGGTGACGTGATGGCCTCGGCACGCGAAGTGGTCGAGCTCGAACGCGCCGGCCTCGATGCAGTCTGGGTCGCCGAGGCATACAGCTTCGACGCCGTGTCGATGATGGGCTGGCTGGCAGCTCGCACCGAACGGCTGGAGATCGGCAGCGCGATCGTCAACATCTACAGCCGCACACCCACGCTGCTCGCCATGACGGCCGCCGGGCTCGACTCGGTGAGCGGCGGCCGTGCGAACCTCGGCCTGGGCGCGAGCGGTGCCCAGGTGATCGAAGGCTTCCACGGCGTGCCGTTCGAGAAGCCGTTGCAGCGCACACGCGAGATCATCGAGATCTGCCGGGCGGTATGGCGCCGCGAGGTGATCGACCACCACGGACCCGCGGTCGACATCCCGCTCCCCGCCGGTGCGGGCACGGGCATGGGCAAGCCGTTGAAGCTGATCAACCATCCGCGGCGCGAGCGCATCCCGATCTGGGTTGCGTCGTTGAAGGGCCGCAGCGTGGAGATGACTGCCGAGCTGGCCGAGGGATGGATCCCGATCTTCTATGTGCCCGGCCGCGCCGACCGGGTGTGGGGCGACGCGCTGGCGCGCGGCAAGACGAAGCGCGATCCGGCGCTCGGACCGCTGCAGACGATCGCCGGTGGACCGGTGCTGTTCACCGACGACGGGGATCTCGCCGCGAAGATCAACGACTTCGCTCGTCCACAGGCGGCGCTCTACGTAGGTGGCATGGGCGCCCGCGGCAAGAACTTCTACAACGACATCATGAGTGCCTACGGGTGGGAGGGCGAAGCGAAGGTCATCCAGGACCTCTACCTCGACGGCAAGAAGGCCGAGGCCGCCGCGGCCGTGCCCGCCGAGTTCCTGAGCGAGGCGTCGCTCGTGGGCAGCGTGGGTCATGTGACCGAGCGCATCGCCGCCTACGCGAGCAGCGGGGTCACGCACCTCCAGCTGGCCCTCGTGGGCGATCTCGCCCAAAAGCAGCGCACCCTCGAACAGCTCCGCACGATCATCGGCTGACACTCGGCCGGAGACTTTGGTAGAAACTAGAACCTGTTCTAGCAATCAGGAAGAAGGCTCCAGATGCGAACCCCATTGTGCGACGTCTTTGGCATCGAGTACCCGATCTTCGCGTTCACGCACTGCCGTGACGTCGTCGCCGCGGTGAGCAAGGCCGGCGGCCTCGGCGTGCTCGGCGCGGTGGGCTTCAGCCCGGAGCAGCTCGAGATCGAGCTCGACTGGATCGACGCGCATGTCGACGGCAAGCCGTACGGCGTCGACACGGTCATGCCGCAGAAGAAGGTCGACGTGCACGGCGCCACGCCCGACGACATGCTCGCCCAGATCCGCTCGATGATCGACGCGAACCACTGGCGCTACGTCGACGAGCTGATGGAGCGCTTCGAGCTGCCGCCGCTGCCGGAAGGCGAAGGTGCCCACGGCGTGCTCGGCTGGACCGACGACGTGGCGCACCGCCATGTGGAGATCGCGCTGGCGCACCCGATCAAGCTGATCGCCAACGCGCTCGGCTCGCCGCCGGAAGACGTGATCGACCAGGCCCACGCGCACGGCGTGAAGGTGGCGGCCCTGGCGGGCAAGGCCCAGCACGCGGCGCGTCACGTGGCCAACGGGGTCGACGTCGTGGTCGCGCAGGGCTACGAAGCCGGCGGGCACACGGGCGAGATCGCCACGATGGTGCTCGTGCCCGAGGTGGTCGACGCGGTTGCGCCGGCGCCCGTGCTCGCGGCCGGCGGCATCGGCAGCGGTCGCCAGATCGCGGCATCGCTCGCACTCGGCGCGCAAGGCGTGTGGCTCGGTTCGCTGTGGCTCACCACCGCGGAGAGCAACTCGGGGCCGGCCGTGCTGCAGGCTTACCTCGAGGCAACATCGGCCGACACGGTGCGGTCGCGCTGCTACACCGGCAAGCCGGCGCGCATGCTCCGCAACGAGTGGACCGAAGCCTGGGCCGACAACGCCGGTCCGGGGCCGCTCGGGATGCCGTTGCAGAACATCCTCACGTCGGAGGCCAACGCCCGCATCGCCCGCTCGGGCCGCAAGGATCTGGCGTTCGCCCCGGTCGGTCAGATCGTCGGGCGCATGAACCAGGTGCGTTCCGTGCGCGACGTGATGTACGACCTCGTGGAGGAGTACATCGAGACGGTCGAGCGGCTCGAAGCCGGCGTGGAGGCCTGACCGGCCCGCGTCAACCAGCCACGTTCCAGCGCGCGAGCACGGCCTGCTCGCGCTCCCATCCGAGCGTGCTCACACTCGCAGGGTCGAGCGCGAGGTAGCGACCGGCGTCGGGCGGCAGCCCGAGCCAGCGCGCACCCAACACGCGCAAGAAATGGCCGTGCGAGAACACGAGCGCAACTCCGTCGAGCGCGCGCAGGCGAGCGATGACGGCGTCCGCCCGTGCGGCCACCTCAGCCGCCGTCTCGCCGCCCGGCACGCCATCGGCCCACAACGACCAACCGGCATGTTCCACGCGGATCTCGCGCGTGGTTCGCCCTTCGTAGTCGCCGTAATCCCATTCGACGAGCAGCGGTTCGGCCTGCGCGACCGCGGCGAAGCCCGCCGCGGCGGCGGTGTCGCGGGCCCGGCGAGCCGGGCTGGTGAGCACCAGTGCGAAGCCCTCGGATGCGGGCGCGTCGCCCTTCGGGGTCGCGGTCAGCGTTGCGCGCAACGCCGATGCCTGGGCACGACCGCGGTCGGTGAGCTCCACGTCAGTGCGGCTCGTGTGCCGACCGGAGCGCGACCACTCCGTCTCGCCGTGACGCACCACCACCACGGGATGGCGCGCCGCTCCCCCGCTGTCACTGGCCGTCGCGCTGTCGCTGTCGGTGTCGGTGTCGGTGTCACGGTCGGGCACGACGCCCATGATGCCCCGTACCTGCGTCGTAGATACGCGCCTGGCGCGCATCTACGACGCTGGTCGGGAAAGGGGCAGGCGTCAGCCGAGGTCGGTGACCGACAGGTTGTCGAAGAAGAACACCGGGGTGTTGGTGGAGCTGCCACCGAGGAACGTTCGCACGCCGTCGGAGCCGGCGGCCTGGAGCTGTGCCGTGGTGTCCGTGACGGTGAGGTTGAAGCTCGCCGGTTCGGTCGTGCCCGCGAGCCAGACCTTGCCCGCGAGGGTGGTGGGGTTCGTACCCGTCACCCGGAAGCGGATCGTGTAGGCCTGGTTGGCGGTGTACGAGAGACCGGCCACCGTGACCTCGTTGCCGATCTGCACCTCGGTGGTGTTGCCCACCACCTTGACGATCGACAGCTTCACACCGCCCGTCGGCGGGAAGCGCAGCCGGAGCCGGTACTCGGTGTTCGCGGCCGTGCGCCGCGCCGTGAGATAGCTCACCTGGCCCCACGTGCCGCCGGCCGGCGCGAGCGATGTGCCCGTGTCGACCACCTCGTCGGTGTTCAGCACGCTCGTGCCCAACAACGTTGCCGCGTGTCCGCTCGCCGCCGTGTGGATCGTCATGTTGCCACGACCCGACGCTGTGGTGAAGTCGGCCGCCGTACCTTGCAGCGTGTAGGCGCCGCCGAGGTCGGCGGTGCCCCAACCGCTCGCCGTGCTGCGCGAGAACGTGTCGAGTGCGACGGTGCCGTTCGATTGCGGGCTCGCCGAGTGCGACACGGCGTTCGTGCCGCCGTCGTTGTCGGTGACGGTCAGCGTCACCGTGAACGTGCCGGCGGTCGCGTACGCGTGGTTGGTCGTGGAGCCGGTGGCGGTGCTGCCGTCACCGAAGTCCCAGGCGTAGCCCACGACGGTGCCGTCGGCATCCGACGACGTGGTGCCGTCGAATGAGCAGAGCAGACCGTTGCACGAACCCGTGAAGCGCGCCACGGGCGGGATGTTGTTCGGGTTCGACGACGGGATGTTGACGTTGCGGGCGAACTCCGACGTGCTGCCCGCGGTGTTCGTCGCGGTGGCCGTGACCGCATGGCCGAGCGCACTCGCCGGCACGGTCACCTGCGCGAAGCCAGTCGAGTCTGCGCTGGCCGAGCTCAGGTACGTGACACCCGAGCCGATGGCGCCGGCTCCCTGGTCCGAGAGGAACAGCTCGACCACGCAGCTCGCACATGTCTGTGCGTTGATCGTGGTCTTGGTGGGGCTCGACAGCACGGGTGCGAGCATCGCGTCGTTCACGTTGGCGTCGGAGTTCGCCGCCGTGTTCACCGCGCCGAACGGCGCGAGGTCGATGCCGAGGGCAGCCACGCCATTGACGCCGTTGTTGTGGATCGAGTTCTGCGTGAACGTGTCTTGGTCGGTGAGCGTCTCGGCCGAGTTCGCCGGCGAGGTACCCAGTGCCATGAGCTGGATGCCGCTCGTGTTGTTGGCGATCTCGTTCGCCGGGCCGACGGTGATGCGCACCGCGCCGGCCTGGATCATCACGCCGAAGCCGCCGTTGCCGGCCGCCGCGCCGTTCGCGGTGACGCCGATCTTGTTGCGGGCCACGACCGAGTCGTGCACGCCCTTGTCGATCAGGATCCCGCCCTTGCCGTTGTTGGCGATCACGTTGTCGGTGATCGTCATGAAGCCTTCGTCGCCCGGGCACGGCTGGTTGTTGCAGTCGGGGTTGCCTTCGAGACGAATGCCAATCGTCAGGTTCTTGGCGTAGGCCGGCGCGTTGTTGCCGGTGAGGTCGGTACCGACGAAGTTCCCGATGATCGAGTTGTGCTGCGTGAGTGGGTTGTGCGAGATCTCGATGCCCTCTTGCACGTTGCCTGACGAAACGTTGCGCAGCAACGGGTCGGTCCCGCCGATCATCGTGAACTGCGTACCGGTGTTGATGTCGATGCCGTGCGACTTCGAGCCGCGCGCCTGCGTGCCTGTGGGGTCGAGACCCGTGATGTTGTTCTGGATGTTGTTGTTCTTCGTGGGCCACTCGTAGGTGGCGATCCCGATGTGACCACAGCCGGAGACCACGTTGCGGTTTGCCGCGCCGGCGGCACCGATCTGGTTGCTCTGCGCGCCACCCTGGAGCACGATGCACGACGACTGCGGCACGTAGGCGAACCCGGGGATCAGCCCGCCGCTCGGTGTGAGACCGATCATGTTGCCGACGACGGTGTTCGTGCTCCCGCCGTTGATCCAGATCGCACGCCGCCAGTTGTCCATGACGAGCCCGCGGATCGTGTTGCTCGCGCTCGCCATGAACAGACCGTCGATCCGCGACTCACCGGTGCCTTTCAGCTCGATGCCGTAGACCGCGTTGTCGGCGAGCGGGTCGGAGTTGGGAACCGAGCCAGGCTCGGTGAACCCGTCGATCGTGATGCCGCCGTTGACGTCGTTCAGCTGCGGCAGCGTGGTGGCCGGCGTGATCGTGTGGATGCCGGCACCCGCGATGTTGAACGCGATCGTGGCCGGACCGGTCGCCCGGTTGGCCTCCTGGATCGCGGCCCGCAACGTGCACTGGCCGGCCACGGATGTCTGGCAGATGCCATCGGCCGCGACATCGCCACCATCAGCGTTGGAGTTCACCGTGAACGTGACGGGCGGTGACGCGGCGAGCACGGCGGTGGTGGTCGCGGTGGCGCGGGCCGACGCCGTCTGCAGGTCGGCGATCGTGATGCACCCGTCGCCGTTGACGTCGGTGCCCGCTTCGGGAGCCGCACACGCGACGTCGTCATCGGCACCACGCAGGAAGCTGCGCTCCATGCCCATCGCGTCGGCGAAGGTGACGCGACCGTCGCGCGTGAGGTCGGGGGAATCGCCGCGGCGATGAGTGCGCGCCGCGAGCTCGGGCCCGTGCGGCGCGCGCCACACGTGCGACGAGCCGGCCACGTCGAGCACCACGCTCGACGCGCCAGTGTGCGCGATGACCGCGCCGCTGCGGTCGACGAGGAGGCCGCCGTCGAGACGGACCTCCACCCGCCCGGGCCGCAGCACTTCGACATCGATCGTGGCGACGGAGCTGCCGTCGGCGGTGGTGGCGTTCGATACCGCACACGCCGGGGCGACGCAGCTGAAGCCCGCGATGACCTTCCGATTCGGTGTCTCCACGGCCGACAGCGCGGTGACGGGACCGGTACCCGCGAGCGGCGAGCGCAGGACCACGCGGCCGACGTCGAGCGCGCGCCCGTCGAAGCGCAGGTTGGCCTGCAGTGCACCGAGCGAGTGTGCGCCGTCGACGACGACGTGCAGGGTGATCAGCTGGCCGGCGACCACGTGGGCCGGTGCAACGAGTCGCAGCGCCGGCGCGCGGGTCGAGGCGCCGAGCGGCGCGGCCGCCAGTCCGGCCACGGGCAGTGCGGCGATCAGCGCGACCGCGCTACCGAGTGCAATCCGTCGAGCGAGCGAAGTCGCCGTACGCGTCATGAAGCAGGTTCCCTTTCGTGGGCGTCGACACGGCGATGCACCGTCTCGACGCGCTCCTCGGTCGCCGGCGCCGGCCCGCAGCGACCCTTCCCACCAGTCAGCCAGATCCACCACGTTACGCGCGCACTCCACGCGCGCTCGCGCGGCCCGCGTGCATCAGCGCGCCAACGAGACCATCGTCGCACCACGCGTCGCGACGTTTGCCTCGACGCCTGAGGTTCCTGATGCTGATGTTGTTGATGCTGATGTTGTTGATGACATTCGAGACGTCTTGAGTTGTCTGGTCAACTGTGCTCGCACCGCGACATCGTGCGACGATCCCACGGCAGCGAAGTCAGGACCGAGACCGATGACCGAGACCAACGCCGGCGAGGTGCGGTCGTACTGCCGGATCTGCGCGGCGGCATGCGGCATCGTCGTCCAGGTCGACGGCAACCGCGTGCTGCAGGTGCGCGGCGACGCGCAGCATCCGGAATCGGCGGGCTACACGTGCCCGAAGGGACGCGCCCTGCCGCAGCTGCACCACCACCCCGAGCGCCTCGACGCGCCGCGCATCGGCACGCAGACGAGCTCGTGGCCGACCGTGCTCGACGACCTCGCCGCGCGTCTCGCTCGCGTGGTCGACGAGCACGGGCCGCACGCCGTCGGCGCCTACTTCGGAACGGGCCTCGCGTACGACACGGCCGGATGGGCCGCGGCGAACGCATGGCTCGCCGCGATCGGATCGCGCCGGCTCTTCACGCCGGCCACCGTCGACAACGCGCCGGTGCTCGCCGCGGCCGAGATCGTGGCCGGTCACCCTCAGGCGAACCCTGTGTGCGACTTCGAGCGGGCTCGGCTCGTGCTCGTCGTCGGCTCGAACCCGATCGTGTCGCACGGGTACGGGACGGCGATGCCCGACCCGGTGCGGCGGCTGCGTGCCGTGCAAGCGCACGGCGGGCGCGTGTGGGTGCTCGACCCGTTGCGCACCGAGACCGCCGCCGCGGCCGACGGGCACCTGATGGTCCGGCCGGGAAGCGACGCCGTGACGCTCGCCTGGCTGCTGAGCGAACGGCTCGCCGCCGGGCTTTCGCACCACGCGACCGCCGTGACCGAACCGCAGGCCCGTGACCGCCTCGCCGATGCCGTGCACCCGTTCACACTCGACCGCGTACGCGACGCCACGGGCGTAGACGTCGAGCAGCTCGTCGCGCTGCGCGACGCGGTGATCGCCGCCGACGGCGCGCTCGCCTTGTGGTGCGGCACCGGGGTCACCATGGGACGCGACGGTCTCGTCGCGGAGCTTCTGCGCTGGGCGCTGCTCGCGTTGAGCAGCTCGCTCGACACGGCCGACGGCATGCACTTCCACCGCGGCACGCTCTTGGCGATCCGGCGACTTCGGAGCGCGACCGCCGCCGACGCGGACACCGCGCCCACCGCGCCCGCGGGCCGGCCGGAGCTGCGGCATTGGCTCGGCCAAGATCCGTGCGTCGCGCTGGTCGATGAGATCGAGGCCGGCGCAGTGCGCGCGCTCGTGGTGGCCGGTGCGAACCCCATCACCGCGTTCCCGCAGCCCGACGCGACGCGCCGCGCGCTCGCGCGCCTCGACACGCTCGGCGTCGCCGACGTGACCGACAACGAGCTGACGCGCGCCGCGACGCACGTGCTCGCGGTTGCCGGCCAGCTCGAACGCGCCGACGTGCCGATGCAGGAGCAAGTGCTCGCGCACGCCGGGAGCCGCTTCACCCCCGCGGTGGTCGCGGTGGCACCGGAGCGCCGACCGGCATGGTGGGTGTTCGCGCAGCTCGCCCACCGCATGACCGGCCGTGATCTCTTCGGCCACAGTGCCGACGAGCTCACCGACACCGACGTGCTGGCGCTCGTGGCGCGCCGAAACCGCGACGACTTCGACGCGGCGCTTGCCGCCGGTCCACACGGAGTGCGCAAGCCCACCGAGATCGGCTGGGTGCGCGATGAGCTCCGCGACGGCGCGCCGTGGGCAATCGCGCCCGACGTGTTGCTCGCCCGACTCGCGGAGCTCGACACGCGGTCGCAGGGCCGCCCGAACGAGGCACGCCCCGGCGAGCTTCGCCTCGTGCCGCGGCGCCGCATGAGGGCGAACAACTCGGTTTCCGATCCCGTCGACCCCGAGCGCGAGCCGCTGATCGTGATCCATCCCGACGACGCACGAGAGGCCGGCGTCACCAACGGCGACACGGTCGTGGTCACGAGCGCGCACGGCCACACGTCGGGCGTGGCGCGCGTCGACGACAAGGTGCGGGCCGGCGTCGTGTCGATGAGCCACGGCGACGCGGCGTGCAGCCCCGGTGCGCTCGTGAGCGCGCACGACGAGATCGACGAGCTCACCGGCATGCCGATCGCGTCGGGCGTGTCGGTGCGACTGAGCGGCGCTATGCGTGCTTCGCGATCGACGCCCGTCTCCCCGACGTGAGCGCGAGCAGATCGTCGGGCGCGATCTCGATCTCGAGCCCGCGCCGCCCCGCGCTGCAGAACACGGTGTCGTGGTCGAACGCGGAGTCGTCGATCACTGTCAACAGCGCGCGCTTCTGGCCGAGCGGGCTGATCGCGCCGAGCAGGTATCCGGTGGTGCGCTCCGCGCGTGCCGGGTCGGCCATCTCCACCCGCTTCGTGCCGACGGCCGCCGCCGCGGCCTTCAGGTCGAGCGTGGCCGCCACGGGCACCACGCACACCCCGAGCTCACGGTCCCACGCCGTGATGAGTGTCTTGAACACCCGCGTCGGATCGACTCTGAGCGCGCCGGCGGCCTCTTGACCGAACGAGCGCACCGACGGGTCGTGCTCGTACTCGTGTACGCGATGTTCGGTGCCGGCGCGCGCCAACGCTACGAGTGCCGGGGTCGCGGCCTTCATCGCCGACTGCCGCACGGTGAGCGCGACGGCAACCGCGGGAGGGTCACTTCCACCACTCGGGACGATCACCGCTCCGGCTCGCCCATCGCGGTGGTCGCCGTTCGCGCCACGCGGCGACGCCTTCGCGAGAGTCGGGCTGTGCCGCCAGCCAATCGAACATCCGCAGCTCGGCGCGCCGGACATCGGCGTGCGTCGCGTCGAGCGAGCGCCACAGCAGCTCCTTCACCATCGCGGCGGCAGCGGGCGAGCACTGCTCGGCGATCTCGTGCGCATAGTCGAGCGCCGCAGGCAGCACGTCGGCCGCATCGAACGCGCGCGACGCCAGCCCCATTGCCGCAGCGTCGGAACCGCTGAAGGTGCGGCCCGAGATCAGCAGGTCGGCGGCGTTCGAGAAACCCACCACGCGAGGCAGCACGAAGTGCGACCCGAGCTCGGGGGCCACGCCGCGGCGCGTGAAGGCGAACGCGAGCTTCGCGTCGGCCGCCACGAAGCGAACATCACACTGCAAGGGGTACGTGAGGCCGATGCCGATGGCATGGCCGTTGATCGCGGCGACCACGGGCTTGCGCACCTCGTGCGGTTCGCGTCCGGCCCGGCGCGGCTCGCCCGACGGCGCCTCCCACGCGTGGTCACCGCCCGAAAGGTCGCTTCCGGCGCAGAACGCCGGCGGCTCGCCCGTGAGCACCACCACCCGCACGTCGTCGTCGGCATCGGCGCCCGCCATCGCGTCGGCGAGCTCCACGTGCATGCGCCACGTCATGGCGTTGCGTTGCGGTGCACGATCGAGCGTGATCACCCGAACGGGCCCGACATCGCGCAATCGGATCTGCTCGTAGGCCGGTTCGGCGGTCATCACACCGTCTCGCGTCGCGTGGCGCAGCGGTCGAGTGCACAGCTCAGCACGCGCGCACCGTAGCGGGCGCCGTCGCGGCGCGCCTCGGCGCTTGGCTACCGTGGCCGTCCTGACTTCCGAACCCTTCACGATCATCAGCGGTCCGCACGACCCGTGCACCTCCACTCCGCCGCGGGCGGCCCGTTCCGTGCGCCGTACCACCTCGATCGACACATCGCGTCCCGACGGGCTGCTCGGGCGGCTTGTGCTGGCCGGCCGCGCGCGCGACCTCGTGACCGACGCCGATGGCGATGCCGTCGTGGCCGCCGAAGCCGCGATGGAGCTGCGCGCCGATGTGCTGCGATCCCTCACGGGCATCGACACCACGCCGGACATCGCCGGGCTGCAGTCGCTGCTCGGCGCCACGGTCGGCCCGGGCTTCCGATCCCGCCTCGACGCCGTCGCGCCCACTTTGGCGCTCGTCGCGAATCCGCTCTATCTGCTCCTCGACGACGCGCCCGGCGCCGCGCTCGTCTCCGGATACGCGCTCCAACATGCCGGCGCGCTCGGCGACTCGCACATGACCGACGAGTTCCTTGCTGCGCAGGGCGACCTGTGCGCCGGATGGGCGAACGACGCCTCGATGATGCAGGCGATCCGCGTCACCGGGCGCAATCCGGTGGTGCGCGGACCGGTCGCGCCGCAGCTGGAGCGCGCCGACGACCCGTGGTCGTGGCCCGCCCTCCCCACACTCGTCGGCCACTCCACCCGCCGCCGGCGGCGGATCGATCTCATCGCACCCATGCCGGGCGGCGACGGGCTGCACCGCGTCGATGTGCACTTCCGCGACTCGCACATGAGCGCGGCGGGCGTGGAGACCGTGGTGCACGAGTACGCCGTGCGGGCCACCGTCGATGCCGACACGCGCACGATCGTCGCCATCGACGCCACGGCGCACGTGCTGCCGTGGGTGGAATGCCCGTCGGCCGTGGCCAGTGCGCTGCGCTTGGCCGAAATGCCGATCGCGGGCCTGCGTAAGCACGTGCGCTCCACGTTCCGCGGCACCACGACATGCACGCACCTCAACGACGTGCTGCGCGGCCTCGCCGACGTGGATCAGCTGCTCGATCTCGTACCGGCCACCTGATATCAGACCGACATGTCGAGTGCGTCGGCCACCGCTTCGAGCGCACGGAGGTGGTCGTCGACGCTGGCGAAGCCCGCTCCCATCGTGCTCACCGACAGGTGCGTTGCGCCCTCGTCGCGCCATTCCTGCACCTCGGCGAGCAGTCGATCGAGACCGTCGGGACCCCACGCGACGCGGCCTTCCATGCCGATCGTCGACGGGTCGCGTCCGGCCGCGCGTGCCGCGTCGGCGACGATCCCCTTCGCGGCGTGCAGCTTCGGACCGAGCCATTGCGGGAACCAGCCATCGGCGAGCGCGCCCGCGCGGCGCAGCGCGGGCTCGGCCACAGCACCGAACCAGATCGGGATCGGGCGCTGGATCGGCATCGGCAGGATGCCGGCGCCCGTCACGCGCTCGTGCTCGCCGTGGTGGGTGACCGTGGGCTGCGTCCAGAGCTCACGCATCAGCTCGACTTGCTCACCGAGCCGCCGGCCGCGGTTGTTGAAGCTCTTGCCGAGCGCTTCGTACTCCACGGCGTTCCACCCGAGCCCGACGCCGAGCCGGAGGCGGCCGCCCGTGAGGAGGTCCACCTCGGCGGCCTGCTTCGCAACGAGCGCGGTCTGGCGTTGCGGCAGGATGATGATGCCGGTCACGAGCTCGACCTCGGTGAGCGCGGCGATGTAGCCGAACATCACGAAGGGCTCGTGGAACGTGGTGTGCACGTCGTAGGGCCCGCGCCAACCTTCGTGGACGGCAGGATCTGCACCCACCACGTGGTCGTAGGCGAGCAGATGTTGGTAGCCGAGCTCCTCGATCCGCAATGCGTACGCGCGCACCGCGCCCCGGTCGCCACCGAGCTCCGTCTGCGGGAACACCACACCGATGCGCACGCCGGCTGTCTACCGCTTACCCGCGGGCGCCGGCGAGCGCCGCACGCCAGGGCTGCAGGTCGAGGTTCGGATACAGCGACGCAGTCGCGTCGAGGAGCGCGGCGTCCCAGACCGCGTGACCCGGCGGCGGGAAGCCGAACAGCTCGAGCTCGCGCGGTGTGCTGCCCTCGACGAACGCCACCCAGTGCGGCGACGTGGCGCGTGACTGGCTCGAGTGGTACCCGATCCATTCGTGCGCGGCGTGGCGATACGACACGTTGAGGAAGAAGCGTGCCGCGCCCGGCGCGGTGAGGTTCGTGCCGCGATGGAACACGTCGGGCCGGTAGGCGAGCAACGAGCCGCGCCGGCCGGGCGCCGCTCGCTCCGCGCCGTAGAGCTCGGGATCCTGGCGCGGCATGTACAGCGGCGCGGTCGGCGAGCGGCCGACGGAGTCGTGCGTCGACACGAGATGGGTCGGTGCGTTGCCCTCATCGACATCCACGAGATAGAGGAACGACTCCACGTGCCAGTACCGGCCGTCGTGGTGTGCGGGGAGCCACGAATGGTTGCGGTCGGTGTGCATGGGCTGTTCGTAGTTCGTGAGGCCGGCGTACTTGGCTGACAGCCCCGTTTGGTAGATGCGCAGATCGTCGCTGCGCAGCGCGCGCTCCATGAAGTCGACGATCGAAGGATGGGCGCACATCCGGTTGAGTGCGCGGCCGGGAAACGGGAACTGACCTTGCCAGATGTGCTGTTCGGGCCGGAACCCCGGGCCTTCGGGCGGCCAGGTGTAGAACGCGGGCGGCTCCGCGGGGTGGCCGATCCACCGGTTGGTCTCGCCTTCGGGGTCGGCGTGGTAGGCCTCGGCCGTCGGGAAGATCTCGGTGAGCTCCTGCGCGGCGGCGGCGATCTCGTCGCCGCCGACCAAGCCTTCGAGGAGCACCCAGCCGTGCTCACGCCACGTGTCGACCTCGTCATCACGCGCCCGGCGCGACTCCGCTTCGCTCATGGCGGAACAGTACCGAGCAGAACCGCGCCCGGCGTGCGCTACCAGGTGATGCCGAGCGTCGTGCGCATGGCCTGTTCGAACGACGCATCGTCGAGACGGCTGCGGCTCTTCAGGGACATCTCGGCGTCGCGGCCCACGGGCACGCGCAGCTGCTGCGCATCGGCGGTGATCGCCGACCAGATCGCCTCTCCCACGATCTCGGGCTGCGGCCGTCCACCTTCGCCGAGCAGCTTCGCGTCGAGCCCGCCGAGCTGCCGGCCGAGCTCGTCGTAGGGCGGCTCCATCCCCCACGCCGGGCTCGCCTTCATCCCTGGCGCGATGTAACCGGGCTCCACGATCACGACCCGAATGCCGAAGTGGGCCAGCTCGTAGTGCAACGACTCGCTCAACGCCTCGAGCGCGAACTTCGTCGCGGAGTACGAGCCTTCGAGCGGGAGCGCCACGCGGCCGTTCACAGAGCTGACGTTCACGATCACGCCGCTCTGCTTCCGGCGCATCACCGGCAGCACCGCTTGCACCATGCGCAGCACGCCGACCGTGTTCGTCTCGAGGCACGCGCGGAACCGCTCGATCGGGTAGTGCTCGAGCGGCCCCTTCTCCGAGATGGCCGCGTTGTTGACGAGCACGTCGACGTCGCCGGCCGCCGCCATGCACGCGGCCACCGATGCGTCGCTCGTCACATCGAGCGCGAGCCGCGCGTGCGCGGGTACCGCTTCGAGCAGCTCAGGCGTTCGCGCGGTGGCGACCACTTCGCAACCGTGGTCGTGGAGCACCTTGGCCGTCGCCGCCCCGATACCGCCCGCCGCTCCCGTGATCAACGCACGCATCGAGCGAATCGTACCGATGGCGCATCTGAGCCGCGACGTACGCTCGCTCGATGCCGATCCGCGAGGAACGGGTCGCCGGCCTCGATGCACTCGGCGCCGCGACGCGTCTGCTGCATCGGGCGCGGCTCGCCGACGCCGAAACCGGCATCTGGGAAGCCGACGACCTCCAGTGGTGGTGGCGCACCCCGCGGCCCTCGGACACGATCGAGCAGTCCTTCTGGTTCGACGACGAAGGACCGGTCGCCGCGGCGATCTTCACCGACTGGGGTCGGTGCTGGGGTTTCGATCCGCTCGTGCTCCCCGACGCGTCGCCGCACCAGCGATCCGCGGTGTGGTCGCGTGGACTCGATCTGATCGACGCGCGGCAGCTGCCGTGCGTCGAGGTGCTCGCGCGCGACGACGACACCGACACGCGCCTGCGGCTCACGACCGCGGGGTTCGTCGCGACCGGCGAACGCTCGGGCACCACCTGGATGCAGCCCGGAGCTCGACCAGCGGTCCCGGCGCTCCCCGACGGCTTCCGGCTCGTCGACCGAGCGCACGCCGAGGATCGGCCGCATCCAATGCGACCACGCAACGGCAACGATGTCGAAGGGCGCCTCCGCCAGTGCTCGCTGTACGACCCCGAGCTCGACGTCGGCATCGTCGCGCCCAACGGTGACAGCGCGGGCTACGCGCTGTTCTGGAACGACACGGTGACCGGCGTCGGTCTGCTCGAGCCGATGCGCGTCGAAGACGCGTACCAACGGCGTGGGCTCGCGCGCGCCTTGCTCGCGGTCGGGCTCGATCGTCTCGCGGCGCGGGGTGCAACGCGACTCAAGGTTGGGTACGCCACCGACGCGGCCCGCGACCTCTATGTGGGCGCCGGCTTCCGCATCACCACGACGGACCAGACCTACCGGCGCCCCGAGTAGACGCTCGTCGAAGTGGCCGCGGCCGAGTGGGCAGCAGCGAACGGCGGATCGAACGGCGGTAGCGTTGAGCGCGATGGCCCGCCCCGCAGCGTCCGCTCGAGCGATCGCGGCGGCGCGGGGCGATGGCCCGGCCGACCTGCTCATCACCGGCGGTCGCGTGTTCGCCGCACCCACGCGCGAGTGGATCGCCACCGATCTCGCCGTGTGCGACGGCGTCGTGGTCGGCTGGGGTCCCCGCGATGCGATCGAGACCGTCGACGTGGCCGGCGCCGCGCTCACACCGGGCTTCATCGACGCGCACATGCATCTCGAGTCGACGAAGCTCTGGGTCGACGAGTTCGTGCGCGCCGTGCTGCCGCACGGCACCACGGCAGTGGCCGCCGATCCCCATGAGATCGCCAACGTCTTCGGGGTTGCCGGCGTGGCCGCGCTCGCCGCGGCGGCCGCGCCGCTGCCGTTCACGTTCGGCATCTGCGCGTCGAGCTGCGTGCCCGCGTCGCCGTTCGAGAGCCCCGGCGCCGAGCTCCACGCGGCCGACGTGCGCGAGCTCCTCGACGAGCACGGCGCGATCGGCGTCGCCGAGGTCATGAACTTTCCCGGCGTGATCGCCGCCGACCCCGAGGTGATGGCGAAGATCGCCGCGGCCGGCCATCGCCGTGTCGACGGTCACGCGCCCGGTCTGTCGGGCAACCGACTCGACGCCTACCTCGCGGCCGGCGTCGAGTCGGATCACGAGTGCACCACCCTCGCCGAAGCCGAGGAGAAGCGCCGCAAGGGCATGTGGGTGTTCGTGCGCGAGGGCTCGGCGAGCAAGAACCTCGTGGAGCTGATCCCGATGGTGTTGCGCGGTGGCGTCGATCTCGTCGCGCTGTGCACCGACGACCGCGAACCCGACCTCATCCGCGATCGCGGGCACATCAACGATTGCGTCCGCCTCGCGGTGGAACACGGCGTGCGCCTGGAAGATGCGCTCGTGCTCGGATCGATGCACGTGGCGGAGTACCACAACTTCCACCACCTCGGTCAGCTTGCACCCGGCTATCAGGCCGACATCTGCGCGTTCAGCGACCTCGCGTCGCTCGAGCCCGACCGGGTGTGGCAGCGCGGCCGACTCGTGGCGCGCGGCGGCGACATCGTGACCGGGGCCGTGCCCACTTCGCCGGCCCCCGCCTGGATGCTGCGCTCCGTGCACCTCGCGCACGTGCCCACCGCCGCGGCGCTCGACCTGGCTCCGCCCACCGACGGTGTGGCGCGCGTGATCGGGCTCATCGCCGGTCAGCTCGTCACCCGCCATCTCGTCCTCGACGTCACCGCGCCCGACATCGACGTGGCGCGCATCGGCGTGCTCGAGCGTCACCACCGAACCGGGCGCGTGGGGCTCGGTTGGGCGAGCGGCTTCGGCCTGCGCCGCGGCGCGATCGCCTCGACCGTGGCCCACGATGCCCACAACTGCATGGTGGTGGGCACGCGCGACGCGGCGGGGCCCGCCGACATGGCCGCCGCGGTGGCTCGCCTCGCCGAGCTCGGCGGCGGGCAAGTTGCGATGCTCGACGGCAAGGTGCTCGCCGAGATCGCACTCCCGATCGGCGGACTCATGTCGGATCGCACCGCGAGCGACGTGGCCTCGGGCATCGCCACGGTCACCGCCGCCGCGCACACCCAGCTCGGCATCACGATCCCCGCACCGTTCATGCAGCTGTCGTTCCTCGGCCTCTCGGTGTTGCCGCAGCTGCGGCTCACCGATCTCGGCCTGGTCGACGTCGACGCGTTCGCGCTCACCGACGTCGCCGCGCACTGACCCTGCGCCCGCGTCAGCCGGCGTGCGTCACGTCGCGCCCGACGCCGCGCTCTCGTCCGGTGCCGACATCGCAGCCGAGGCATCAACGTCTTGTTGCGCGAACTGCGTGTGGTACAGCTCGGCGTACAGGCCCTCGGCTTCGAGCAGCTCGGCGTGCGTGCCCCGCTCCACGATGCGACCCTCGGCGAGCACGAGGATCATGTCGGCTTGCCGCACGGTCGAGAGCCGGTGCGCGATCACGAGCGACGTGCGCCCCGACAACGCGGTCGCGAGCGCCATCTGCACCGCCACCTCCGACTCGGAGTCGAGGTGCGCGGTCGCCTCGTCGAGCACCACGATGTCGGGTGCCTTGAGCAGCAACCGGGCGATCGCGATGCGCTGCTTCTCCCCGCCCGACAGCCGGTAGCCGCGATCACCCACAAGCGTGTCGAGCCCATCGGGCAACGACTGCACGAGCGGCAGGATCTGGGCGGCGTCGAGTGCCCCCAGTAGGTCGTCGTCGGTCGCGTCGGGCTTGGCGTAGCGAAGGTTCGAACGGATCGACTCGTGGAACAGGTGCGAGTCCTGGGTGACCACGCCGATCGCGGCGTGCAACGACGCCAGCGTGGCATCGCGCACGTCGATGCCGTCGATCCGGATCGCACCCTCGTTCACGTCGTAGAGACGCGGCACGAGGTTGCTGATCGTGGTCTTGCCTGCACCGGACGGGCCGACGAGCGCGATCAGCTGGCCCGGTTCGGCGCGGAACGACACGTCGAACAGCACCTGGTTCGACGGCGCTTGCTCGAGGATCGCCACCGACTCGAGCGAGGCGAGCGACACCTCCTCGGCGCGGGGGTACCGGAACTGCACGTGCTCGAACTCGATCGTGGCCGGACCACGCGGCACCGTGACCGCGTCGGGCTTCTCGGCGATCATCGACGGCAGGTCGAGGACCTCGAACACTCGATCGAACGACACGAGCGCGGTCATCACGTCGACCTGCACGTTCGACAGCGCGGTGAGCGGCGCGTAGAGCCGCCCGAGGTAGGCCGTGAGCGCCACGACGGTACCGACGCCGAGTGAGCCGTGCACGGCGAGCACGCCGCCCCAGCCGTAGACGATCGCCGTGGCCAGCGAGGCAGTGAGGAGCAGCGCAGCCATGAACACCCGCGTGTACATCGCCTGCGTGATGCCGATGTCGCGCACACGGGCGGCTCGTTGCTCGAACACGGCCCGTTCGTCATCGGGGTTCCCGAACAGCTTCACGAGCAGGGCGCCGGCCACGTTGAAGCGCTCGGTCATCGTGGTGTTCATCACCGCATTCAGGCCGTACGACTCACGGGTGAGCGATGCGAGCCTGCGACCGACCCAGCGAGCCGGAACGACGAACACCGGCAGCAGCAGCAACGCCACGAGCGTGATCTGCCATGACAGGATGAACATCGCCGTGAGCGTGACGGTGACACCGATGAAGTTGCCCACGACCGACGACATCGTGTCGGTGAACGCCTGCTGCGCGCCGAGCACATCGTTGTTGAGGCGCGTCACGAGCGCGCCCGTCTGCGTGCGGGCGAAGAACGCGATCGGCATCTGCTGCACGTGCCCGAACAGGCGCGCCCGAAGATCGAAGATGAGACCCTCGCCGATGCGGGCCGACACGTACCGCTGGAAGAGCGAGAGCACCGCGTCGAGCACGGCGAGACCGGCCACGACAAGTGCGAGCACCTCGATGAGACCGGTGCGGTGCTTGAGGATGCCCTGGTCGATGATCGCTCGCAGGATCAACGGGTTGGCGGCGCCGAGCACGGCATCGGCCGTGATCAGCAGCAGGAACGACAACAACAGCCGGCGGTACGGCCGGGCGAAGGTCATGATCCGGCCGAAGAGTCCCTTCGGCAGCTTGTACCGCGTGACGTCTTCGTCACGGCGCATCGAGCGCATCAGGCCCCAGCCCGCGGCGCCCCGGCCACCTCCGTGGCCCATTCCCATCGTCATGCGTCGGTACCTCGTCGAACGCGGCTCATCAGCTCTCGGTCTACCCGACCCGCAGGCGCCCAGCCGACGCGGAGGTGGCCATCACCGCACGTCCGCGTGCCGTGCCGCACAATGAGGCGATGCCGCGCACCAGCCCGCCCCGAACAGTCACCGAACGGACCCGGCTGCTCGTGGTGGCGCCGCTCGGCCTGGTCGCCGGTGGCATTGCCGCGATCGCGGCGCCCTGGCAGCTCGCGGTGCTCATCGGCTGGGACATCGCCGCGACCACCCTCTTGGTGTGGGTGTGGGTCACGATCGGCCGAACGGACGGTCCGCAGACGCGTGCGCTCGCGCTCAGCGAGGACAACAGCCGCACCGGGTCGTGGTTGGTGCTGCTCGGCGCTGCCGTGTTCAGCCTTGTCGGCGCCGTGTTCGCGTTCGTGCAGGGCAACAACTCGACCGGCGCGCTGAAGGGCGTGCTCGTCGGCGGGTGCGTGCTCACGGTGGCGGTGTCGTGGGTGGTCGTGCACACGGTGTTCACGTTGCGCTACGCGCACCTCTACTACAGCGACGACGTGGGCGGCATCGACTTCGGTCAGGACATCACACCCGACTATCACGACTTCGCGTACGTCGCGTTCACAGTCGGTGCGACGTTCCAGGTCTCCGACACCGACGTCACGCACCGCGACATTCGCCACGCGGTGCTGCACCACGCCTTGCTCTCCTACCTGTTCGGCGCCCTGATCGTCGCGTTCACGATCAACGCCGTCGCCGGCCTCGCCAAGTAGGGCGCTCGCCGGCCGCGGGCCGGGCCCGGCGGCCGTCAATCGGCGAGGTCGTCGTCGCGCAGGTCGAACAGGTGCAGACTCTCGAGCGCCGCGCCCGGTTCGCCCTGCCAGCGTGCGCTCGTCATCTGGGCGCGGCTGCGCCGACCGAAGATCATGCGCAAGATCTCGTCGTCGGCGGTCGAAAGCATGGCGATCGGTTCGCCGGCGCCGACCACGACGTCGTTGTTGGCGGTGACCACGCGCACCGCCGGGCGGCCCGGACCTTGCGCGCGTTCGGCCATCGTGTGCAAGGCGCGACCAGCGAGCACCGCGGCGCGCTCGTCGGCGGGTCGGGGACACTCGAGCGCGCCCATGAGGTCGCGTTGATGGGTCCAGATGTCGAATGCGGGGAAGAGTGGTGCCGCGTCGCCCTGGGCGCGCAGCAGCGCATCGAGCTCGGCGCCGCGCGCCGACCATTCCGCCGTGATCGCAGCGAGATCGTCGGTGGCCCGCTCCGCGATCTGGCGGGCCGTCCAGCCGGGCGAGCCACCACCCTCCATGCGGCCGTCGAGCACGTCGGCGCACACTCCGGTGAGGTGCGCGTAGACGTCGCGCACGCACCAGCCGGGCGTGGACGGCACCGCGACCGTGGCCTGATCGATACTCAACCGACCGGCCAGGTCGATCAGCTGGAAGCGGGTCTGCGCGTAGATCTGCGAGATCTCCATCGACACACGCTACGAGGCCGGCGTGCCCCCTGGCGTTGCGATGAGCGCCGCGCCGATGGCGTCGATCTTCTCCTCGAGGCGATGCAGGTCGGCTTCGGCGCTGATGGCCACGCGCAGCGCCTCTTCATCACGCAGCCGGTCGCGTTCCGCGCCCCGCCGTTGAGCCAACAAGATGAGCGGGCCCTGCATCGCGGCCAGCGTGGCGAGCGCGGCACTCAACACCGCGAAGATGATCACCGGATACGGCGAAAAGGGTTCGGCGGCCACGTTCCACACCACCCATGCCGCGACGAGGCCGAGCACGGTCGCCGGGAACCACCACGACGCAACCACATCGGCGATGCGCATCGCGAGCAGCTCGCCGCGGCTCGTCTCCGGCGGCTGCCACACGCTGAGGTCGTGACCGCATTGCGGGCACTGCAGATCGCCGTCCATCGTCGCCTCCGTGGTTCCGTCGTCGGCTCGCGCACGGATCGTACGATTCCCTGGGATGCGGCGCGCAGGTACGGGATACGTGGCCAGAGGTCACGGCGAGCGGAGGTCAAGCGATGAGTGAGCAACGCGCGGGTCATGAGCCAGGTTCGGTGCACGACGACCGCGCCGAAGCCAGGCCCTCGATCGCAGCATCGCTGCGAGCATCGATCGAGCGCTGGCCCGTGCTGCGTCAGCTGCGCGGTGATCTCACCGGCCGTGGTGCCGCCGTCACGTCGCCCGGCACCGACGCGCGCCGTCCCCGCACCGAGACCGCTGATCGAGTGGCCCGCTCCGTGTGCCCGTACTGCGCGGTCGGTTGCGGCCAGCTCGTGTACGTGCGCGACGAGCAGGTCATCCAGATCGAAGGCGACCCGGCCAGCCCGGTGTCGCGTGGCCGGCTGTGCCCGAAGGGATCGGCGTCGAAGAGCCTCGTCACGAGCCCGTCACGCGTGCAGACGGTGCAGTATCGCCGGCCCTACGGAACCGAATGGGAACCGCTGTCGCTCGACGCCGCGATGGACATGATCGCCGATCGCGTGATCGCGACCAGGGCCGCCACATGGCAGGACACGACCACCGACGTCGACGGCAACGTGCTCGGGCTGCACCGAACGCTCGGCGTCGCATCGCTCGGCGGCGCCACGCTCGACAACGAGGAGAACTACCTCCTGAAGAAGCTCTTCACCGGTCTCGGCGTGGTCGGCGTCGAGAATCAGGCGCGCGTCTGACACAGCTCCACCGTCCCCAGTTTGGGGACATCGTTCGGTCGGGGCGGCGCCACCGACTTCCAACAGGATCTCGCCGAGTCGGATTGCATCTTGATCATGGGCTCGAACATGGCGGAGAACCATCCCGTCGGGTTCCAGTGGGTGATGGAGGCCAAGGCACGGGGCGCCACGGTGTTCCATGCCGACCCGCGCTTCACGCGCACGAGCGCGATGGCCGACCGCTACGTGCCGTTGCGTGCCGGCTCCGACATCGCGTTCCTCGGCGGCATCGTGCACTACATCCTCGAGCACGAGCGGTGGTTCGACGAGTACGTGAAGGCATACACGAACGCACCCGTCCTGATCAAAGACGGCTACGCCGACACCGAAGACCTCGACGGCTTCTTCTGCGGTTGGGACGCCGAGAAGGGCGCGTACGACAGCACCGCCTGGGAGTACGCCGGCACGAGCATGAAGAGCGCCGCCGGCCAACGTTCGCAAGGCGGGGTGCGCGGGAACCAGGCTGGTCACGGCGGCGCCGCGGGCGACTTCGCATCGGGCGACGCACCCGAGCTCGACGAGACTCTGCAAGATCCGCGCTGCGTGTTCCAGCTGCTCCGCAAGCACTACCAGCGCTACACGCCGGAGATGGTCGAGCAGGTCTGCGGTACCCCGAAGGCCGACTTCGAACGGCTGTGCGAAGCGCTGTGCGACGCGTCGGGCCGCGAGCGCACGGGTGCGTTCGTGTACGCAGTCGGTCTCACGCAGCACACCACCGGTGTGCAGACGATCCGCACCGCGGCGATCATGCAGCTGCTGCTCGGCAACATCGGTCGTCCAGGTGGCGGCATCATGGCGATGCGGGGCCACGCGTCGATCCAGGGCTCGACCGACATCCCCACCCTCTACGACATCCTGCCCGGCTACCTCCCGATGCCCCACGCGGCCGCGCATGACGTCCTTGCCGATTACGTCGAGACGAACGCCGCCCCGAACGGCTTCTGGGGCAACATGGATCGCTACATCGTCAGCCTGCTCAAGGCGTACTGGGGCGAACACGCCACCGCCGAGAACGACTACGCCTTCGGCTACCTGCCGCGCATCACCGGCGATCACTCCGTGTACCAGACGATGCTCGACGCGCTCGACGGGAAGGTGCGCGGCTACTTCATCCTGGGCGAGAACCCCGCGGTCGGCTCCGCCAACGGCAAGCTCCACCGCCGCGCGATGGCGAACCTCGAATGGCTCGTCGTGCGCGATTTCTCCTTGATCGAATCGGCCACGTTCTGGAAGGACGGCCCCGAGGTGGAGACCGGCGAGATGGCACCCGACGCGATCGCCACCGAAGTGTTCTTCCTTCCCGCGGCCGCCCACACCGAGAAGGAGGGCACGTTCACCAACACGCAGCGCATGTTGCAGTGGCGAGACAAAGCCGTGGAACCGACCGGCGATCAACGGTCTGAGCTGTGGTTCGCGTACCACCTCGGACGGCGCATCCGGGACAAGCTGGCCGCCTCCACCGAAGCCCGCGACGAACCGATCCAGCGCCTCACGTGGGATTACCCCACGAGCGGCCCGCTCGATGAGCCCGACGCGGCCGCAGTGCTGCGCGAGATCAATGGATGGAACGCGCAGCACGACCCGCTCGCGAGCTTCACCGATCTCGCGGCCGACGGCTCCACCGCGTGCGGCTGTTGGATCTACTGCGGCGTGTACAAGGACGGCGTGAACCAAGCGGCGCGCCGCAAGCCGCACTGGGAGCAGAACCGATTCGCGCTCGAGTGGGCGTGGGCGTGGCCCGCGAATCGCCGATTGCTCTACAACCGGGCGTCGGCCGATCCCGAAGGCCATCCCTGGTCGGAGCGCAAGAAGCTCACGTGGTGGGATGACGCGCAGGGCAAGTGGGTGGGCGACGACGTGCCCGACTTCGAGCTGACGAAGCCGCCGAGCTACCGCCCGGCTCCCGATGCGCGCGCCCAAGACGCGATCGCGGGCGACAAGCCGTTCGTGATGCAGGCCGACGGGCGAGGCTGGATCTTCGCGCCGGCCGGCATCATCGACGGGCCGTTGCCCACGCACTACGAGCCGCACGAGTCGCCGGTGCGAAACCCGCTGTACGGGCAGGCGACGAACCCCACGCGCCAGCAGTACCAGCGACCCGAGAACCCGTACAACCCTTCGCGGGGTGCACCGGGAGCATCGTCGTATCCGTACGTGGTCACGTCGTACCGACTCACCGAGCACCACACGGCCGGCGCCATGACCCGCACGCTGCCGTACCTGTCGGAGCTGCAACCCGAGCTCTTCTGCGAGGTGTCGCCGGCCCTCGCGGCCGAGCGCCGGCTCCGCCACGGCGAGTGGGCCACGATCATCACGGCCCGGGCTGCGATCGAGGCGCGCGTGATGGTGACGGATCGGATCGCGCCGCTCCAGGTGGATGGCCGTACGTCGCACGTCGTCGCCTTGCCGTACCACTGGGGCTACGAGGGATTGTCGAAAGGCGATGCGGTCAACGACTTGTTCGCGCTCGCGCTCGACGCGAACGTGCACATCCAAGAGGTCAAGGCGGCGAGTTGCGACATCCGGCCCGGGCGCCGACCGAGAGGTGCGGCGCGCCCCGCGCTCGTCGATTCCTATCCGCGTACCGAAGCACGTGAAGGTCGAGAAGCACAGTGACCACATGACGCCGGCCGACGCCCACGACACCTACGGCACGCGCGCGCGCGAGCGCGTCGGGTTCTTCACCGACACATCGATCTGCATCGGCTGCAAAGCCTGCGAGGTTGCGTGCAAGGAATGGAACCTCGTGCCCGAAGACGGGCTCGCGTTCACGGGATTCTCGTACGACAACACCGTGGAGCTCAGCGCGAACAGCTGGCGCCACGTGGCGTTCATCGAGCAGAGTGCCGAAGTCGGCCTCGCGCCGAACATGGCGCCGGAGCGGGGCGACGTTCCACAAGCCGACTTCCGCTGGCTCATGGAATCCGATGTGTGCAAGCACTGCACGCACGCGGGCTGCCTCGACGTGTGCCCGACCGGCGCGATCCTGCGCACCGAGTTCGGCACCGTCGTCATCCAGGACGACGTGTGCAACGGCTGCGGCTACTGCGTGACCGGTTGCCCGTTCGGAGTGATCTCGATTCGCGAGATCGCGCACGACGGCGGCGCCCACAAGTGCACCCTCTGCTACGACCGTCTGCGGGGCGACCTCGAACCGGCCTGCGCGAAAGCGTGCCCGACGGGATCGATCCAGTTCGGGCCGCTCGACGAGCTGCGGGCCCGTGCGCGCGGACGCGTCGCCGATCTGCGCGACGCCGGTCACACGAACGCGCGGCTCTACCTCGCGAGCGACGACGACGGTGTCGGGGGCGCGGGCGCGTTCTTCCTGTTGCTCGACGAGCCCGAGGTGTACGGACTCCCACCCGACCCGGTGGTGCCGACTCGCCATCTGCGGTCGATGTGGGCGTGGGCCGCGGCCGCGGCCGCCGCGCTCGCAGCCGCGTCACGGATCGCCGCGGGAGGCCGCCGGTGAGCGACCCCAGCAGGTCGGGCGGTACCGGCGCGAACACCGCGAGTAGCGCGCGCGGCGCCGATTCGTACTACGCACAGCCCATCATCAAGGCGCCGCACTGGAAGGCGTACATCCCCGGGTACTTCTTCTTCGGCGGTCTCGCGGGCGGGGCGACCACACTCGCGGGCAGCGCGCGCCGCAGCGGCCACGACGCGCTGGCCCATCGTCTGCAGCTCGTCGCCACCGGCGCGCTCGCGGTGTCGCCGATCCTGTTGATCAAGGACCTCGGTCGACCGCGCCGCTTCGTGAACATGCTCCGCGTCGCCAAGCCCACGTCGCCGATGAGCATGGGCACGTGGATCCTGTCGGCCGCGTCTGCGTCGACCGGCTCCGCCGCCGCGCTCTCGGCAACGAGCCGGTTGCCGCGCGTGCGGTCCGTGCTCGAAGCAGCGTCGGCCGCGCTCGGCCCTCCCCTTGCCACCTACACCGGCGCGCTCGTCGCACAGTCGGTGGTGCCGGCGTGGCACGACGCGCGCCGCGAGCTGCCGTTGCTGTTCGCGGCAAGCTCGGCCGCCTCGGCGTCGGGCGTGGGCGTGATCGTGTGCGCACCGAGCGAGGCCGGGCCGGCGCGCCGGTTGGGCATCGCCGCGGGCATCGCGGAAGTTGCTGTGGCTGCAGTGATGAACCGGCGACTCGGTCCGCTCGTAGGTCAGCCGTACCGCGAGGGCCGGGCGGGGTCGTACGCGCGCGCGGCGCGTGTGAGCGCGCTGGCCGGTTCGGCCACGCTCGCGATCGGCGGGCGGCGGCGGGTGGTGGCGGCCGCCGGCGGCGCGCTGCTGCTCGCCGGGTCGTGGTGCGAGCGCTTCGCGGTGTTTCACGCCGGTCGCCAATCGGCGCAGGATCCACGGGCGACCTCGCTCCCCCAGCGCGAGCGAGCAACATCCCGAGCCCAGACCTGATCGAGATCTTCAGGGTTGGCGGCAGGTGGCGCAGGTCCCGAAGATCTCCACCGTGTGCGTCACGTCGGTGAAGCCGGCCAGCTCGGCGGTGCGGTCGGCCCACTGCTCCACCGACGGCTCGTGGATCTCGAGCGTCATGCCGCACTGGCGGCACACGAGGTGATGATGGTGCCCGTCGCTGTGGCACGAGCGGTACGCGATCTGACCGTCGGCCGCGGTGAGCACATCGAGCACACCCTGATCCGCGAGCCGCTGGAGGTGCCGGTACACGGTGGTCAGACCGATGCGCGCGCCGTCGGCCACGAGGCTCGCGTACACGTCTTGCGCCGTGCGAAAGCCGTCGGCGCCGCGCACGGCTTCCTCCACGAGCAGGCCTTGGCGCGTCGAGCGGGGCGGCGCCATCAGACCATTGTCGCATCTGGCGCGACGCCCGGCCGCCGACGGTGCCGCAACGTGGGTGCGACGGCGCGCGCGACCACGTAAATGCCAAAGCTGATCGACGTGACGAACACGCTCGGCTTCACGGTGGTGCTCACGAGGCTCGCGAGCAGGCCGCCTTCGCACGCGACCATCGCGAACAGCACCGACAGCCCGGTCACCACGAGCGGATTCGGCGACAGGCGTTGCGCGGCCGCCGCGGGCGTGATGGCGAGGCTCAGCACCAGCAAGGTGCCCACCACCTGCGCGGCTTCGGTGACCGTGAACGCCAACGTGAGCAGGAAGACGATGCCCAGCAGGCGCACGGGCACACCACGCGCGCTGGCCACATCGGGGTCGACCGACGCGAACAACAACGGCCGGTAGATCACGATCATCACCACGGTCACGGCGATGCCGATCGCAACGAGGCCGAGCAGCTCGTCGTTGCTCACGCCGAAGATGTCGCCGAACAAGATGTTCGTCGCCGCCGTGGCGAACCCGTGGTAGTAGCTGAGCAGCAACACGCCGAGACCGAGACCGAACGCGAGGATCACGCCGATCGCAGAATCTCGCTCGCGCTCGTGCACACCCAGCAGGCCGATCACCGCTGCCACGAGCAGCGCCCCGACCAGCGCGCCCGCGATCGGGTTGTCGGCCACGACGAGGCCGCCGGCCGCGCCGGTGAACGCGAGCTCACTCGTGCCGTGTACCGCGAACGCCATGCCCCGTGTCACCACGAACGGGCCGATGAGCCCACACGTGAGTGCCACCAAGGCGCCGGCGATCAGAGCGTGCTGCGCGAACGGCTGCGAGAGGTACAGGTCGACGCCGATCACAGTGCGCTCGCCCGTGTCATCGCCGGACCGGCCCGCGGGTCGCGCGCCGCGAGGGCAGGCCAACGTCGAGGTGATGGTGCCCGTGGTCGTGCGCGCCGCCGATGTCGTCGGAGCTGATCACGATGATGCGGCCGCGTACGTCGACCACGTCGACGGGCGTGCGGTACAGCGCAGTGAGCTGCTCGGTGGTCATCACGTCGCCCGGCGGGCCGATCGCCCAACGGCCTTCCACGAGATAGAGCACTCGATCCACGTGTTCGATGATCGGGTTGATGTCGTGGGTGACGAAGACGACTGCCGTATCGCGTTCGTGGCTGCGAGCGTCGATGAGGCGGCTCACAGCCTGCTGCTGCGCCAGATCGAGCGACAGCAGCGGCTCGTCGCACAACAGGATCCGCGGGTCACCCACGAGCGCCTGCGCGATCCGGAGGCGTTGCTGCTCGCCGCCGGAGAGTTCGCCGATCGGCGCATCGGCGTAGCCCGTGGCACCGACGGCCGCGATCGCGTCGTCGACGGCCGCGAGGATGGCGCGGTTGGCGAGCGGAACACCTCGCCGGTGGCCATCGAGCCCGAATCGCACGAGATCGCGGCCGCGCAACGGGAGGTCGGCGTCGAATGCCTTCTGCTGGGGCACGTAGCCGATGCGATGGTCGCCGCGACGCGGCGCGCTCCCGAGCACGGTGGCCTGGCCGCCGGAGAGCGGTGCGAGACCGAGGAGCACCTTCAACAACGTGGTCTTGCCCGCGCCGTTCGGCCCGAGCACAGCGAGGAACTCGCCCGACGCGACCGCGAGCTCGAGGTGCTCCCACAGCACCCGCGTGCCGTAGCGCAGGGAGCCGTCGCGCAGCTCGATCACGGCACTCATCGCGACAGCGCGGCGTTCAGGGCGTTGGCCTGGTCGAGCTGCCATTGCTGATAGCTCGGTTCCGAGGTCGGCATCGTCTCGGTCATGCCGACGACGGCAACGCCGGCCTGACGCGCCACGTCGCGCACGTGTTGTGTGACCTTGCTCGTGGTCTGCAGGTTGTAGATCAGCACCTTGACCCGATGATCGACAAGCAAGGCTTCCATCGCCGCGCGATCGCCCGGGCTCGGTTCGCTGCCGTCTTCGATGGCCCGCGCGAACCCGGGCGGTGTGGCCACGATCAAGCCCGCGTCGGCGAGGAGGTAACCCGGCACGCGCTCGGTGTACGCGACACGGTCGTGCGCGTGCTGCATACGGATGTCGCCGACGAGGCCGAGCACGGGCGCGAGCGTCGCGTTGAACCGAGCGAGGTTGCCGCGAAACGTGAGTCGGTCGGCCGGATCGATCTTGGTGAGCGCGTCGGCGATGCCGGCGGCCACAATCGGCACGCGCGTCACGTCGTACCAGAGGTGTGGGTTGGCGTCACGGCCGTGCACGCCGAGCACGTCGGCGACCAGGAGCACTCGTCGCGAGCTGTTCGCGGTGCTCGACAGGAGCTTGTTGATGAAGTCGTCGTATCCGAGACCGTTCTCGATCACCAAGCGGGCCGAGGCCACGCGCTCGGCGTCTCGTGCCGTCGGCTCATAGAGGTGCGGGTCGGCACTGGCATCGTTGATGAGCGCGCTGACCTGCACGCGGCTGCCGCCGATCTGTCGGGCGATGTCGCCCCAGAAGCTCTCCCCCGCGACCACGGCGAGCGCGCCGCCCGAGCCTCGGCTCGACCCGCTCGACCCGCAGCCCGCGAGCACGAGCGCCGTTGCCGCGAGGAGCGCGACCACGAGTCGGGCCGGCAGCGCCGGCGAAGGGGTCATACCGAAATGAAAACGGTTTTCATTCTCAAAGTCAAGTCGGCGCGCCGAGCTCAGTGGAACCCGGCCCACGCCGCGCCGGCCCCGAGGGCGAACAGCACCACCGCGGTGATGCGCCGCACTAGGCGCACGTCGACGAGGCGCAGGAGCCCCCGCCCGCCCACCACGGCGATGGCGCCGACCGACCAGAGCGCCAGCACGGCCCCCGCGCCCACCGAGAGCGCCGAGTGGTAGTGGGCGGCGAGGTTGGCGGTGAGGATCTGGGTGAGGTCGCCCCATTCGGCGATGAAGATCACCAGAAAGGCGGTCGTGGCCACCCGGTGCCCGGCCAGCTCCCGCTCGACGAGCTCCTCCTCGTGCTCGGTGCTGGCCCGCCACGCGAGCACGGCACCGCCCACGAACAGTGCGGCCACCACGATGTCGAGCACGCGGTGCGGGAGGAGCTTGAACAGGCCCACGCCGATCGTCACCGCGATCACCACGTGCACGGCGAAGGCCAGCGCGGCGCCGACCCACACCGACAACGGCCGCCCGCGCGTGGCGAGCAGCAGGCTCGCCAGCATCGTCTTGTCGGGTAGCTCGCCCAGGAAGATCACCGGGAAGACGGCCGCCACGATCGCCGGATGCACCGGGTGATCGTACGGGTGCAGCAAGCACCGATCGGGCTCCCCACGAGCGGACCGCTACATGCGGTCGACGAGCGCGAGGAGTCGCTCGCGCATCTCGGTCGTCGTGCGACGCGGGCTCCACGATCCGTGTCCGGCGAACACCTGCTCGAACGGGTGCCCGGCGAGACGCCCAAGCGACTTCTGCTGCACCGTCCACGAGTACCAGCACGCGTCGGCGAACGCTTCGAGATCGCCCGCGTCGCCATCCCACGCGAGACTGTCTCCGCTGAACAGGTCGCGATCGTCGACGAGGTACACGACGCTGCCACGAGTGTGGCCGGGCACAGGGATCATCACGACGCCCGGCCGGATCGGCACCGGGTCCGCACCCTCGATCACGTTCGTCGCGAACGGCGCGGCACGAGCATCGTCGACATGGATGTAGATGGCGGCACCGAAGTGCGTGGCGTACTCCTCGGCGTCGGCGACATCGTCGCGGTGACTCAACAGCACTGCCGCGATGCCGCCCCGAGCCTCGAACGCACGCATGAGCTTGCGCGTCGCCCTCGGTGAGTCGATCAGCAGGTTGCCGTCCGGCCGCGTCACGAACCACGAGTGCGCGCCGTACGACGACCGGGAGTTCGAACCGCAGAGGTGCACGCCGGACGCGATCTGGCGCGGGTAGAGACCAACGGGTGCATGACGCCGGCTCGTCGTGCCGATCGACTGCGTCGGGCACAGCTCGGCGCCGAGCCACGCCTGTTCCTCTTCCATCGCGTCGGCGGGCTGGCGCGTGAAGATCGTCAATCCGGCCTCGTCGGCCAGCAACGTGGGCGCCACGTGCCGGCACCCGCCGCAATCGATGCAGCGTGTGTCGACAAACCAGTCGCCCGGCGCACTGCGGCCGTTGCGAGCGTCGAGGCGAGCCATCGCCGTCTGACGGTACCCTCCGTGGGCCGGCGCGCCCGAGCGACCTGGAGAACTGTGGAAGCGATCGTCGCCGACCTGGCCAGCGAGCAAGACGAGCTGACCCGCATGCTCACGTCGTGCTCGCCGGGCGACTGGTCACGACCGTCGCGCTGCGCGGGCTGGACCGTTGCCGACGTGGTGCTGCACCTCGCGCAGACGAACGAGCTCGCGATTGCGAGTGCCGAGAACACGTTCCCGGCGATCGCAGCCGGCTTCGCCGTCTCGCCCGACGCCACGCAGGAGACCGTCGACGCGGCAGCCGCCGCACGTGTCGAAGGTGAGCGCGACACCGCCCCCGACCTGCTGCGTGCGCGCTGGGAGACATCAGTCCGCAAGCTCGACCGCGCGTTGCTCGCGTGCGATCCGCACGCTCGCGTGCAGTGGGTGGCCGGCCGACTGTCGGCACGAACGCTCGCCACCACCCGCCTCGCGGAGACCTGGATCCATCACGGCGACGTCTCGGCGGCGTTCGGGGTCACCCCCGCCCCCAGTGCCCGACTGCGCCCGATCGCGCGACTCGCGTGGCGCACGCTGCCGTACGCATTCGAGCGAGCCGGGCGCTCTCTCGCGGGCCCGGTCACGTTCGAGCTCGTCGCGCCCGACGGATCCACATGGCGCTTCGAACCCGACACCGCCGAGGGCCCGGCGTGCACGACGATCCGCGGCACCGCGCTCGATCTTTGTCTCGTAGCGGCGCGCCGGGCGGAGCCGGGCGACACATGGCTACGGGGCGAAGGCGCCGATGCCGACGCGGTGCTCGAGCTCGTGCGCACCTACGCCTGAGCGCTCCCGACTGCGCCGACTACGACGCACGCGTCGCCCACGCGCACCGAACCCGCGGTGACGATGCGGGCGTTCACACCGCGCAACCGCAGGGCGCGGCCGGCCTCGGTGTTCACGAAGCGAGCCGCGGCGACGCCGAAGCGCTCCGCGAACTTCGAACAGCCATTGTGCGGCTCCTCCGAGATCTCCACCTCGGCGGCGCCGATGCGCACGCGCGTCCCGGCGGGAAGCGCGGCGTGCGACAGATCGAGATCCACGAACAGCTGGTCGCCCGCGAGCGGCCAGCTCGCCCGGTCTCCGGCAATGAGGGCCGCCGCCCGCGCGCCCATGATCGTGAGCTGGCGGCCCATCTCGGGTGATCCGTCGGGCGTGTGGCGGCTCCCGCGGGGCCGCCAGGTGTCGCCGGCCAGTCCGTCGTTCGGATCGAGGTGGCCGAGCTCGAGCACGGCGCGCTCGTCGACCGCGGGTCGCGCCACGATGAGCTCGACGGTGCCCTGGCTCGTGGGCGCGCGGCGCACGCGGTCGAGACCGGCGACGAGCTCTTCTGTCGAACAATGCGGTGTGTGCACGCGTCCATGTTCGCGAACCTGGTGCCGCCGCGGCGGGCAATTACGAACGCGGCGCGCGCACCGACGGGCGTACCGTCGTGCCATGACGCCCGCGCCGCCGGAGACGTACACCCACGGACACCACGAGAGCGTGCTGCGCTCGCATCGGTGGCGCACCGCGGAGAACTCGGCCGCGTACCTGCTCCCCCACCTGCGCGCCGGCCTCGATCTGCTCGATGTGGGCTGCGGACCAGGCACCATCACGATCGACCTCGCGGCGCGCGTCGCGCCCGGGCACGTGCTGGGCATCGACGCGTCGGAAGCCGTTGTCGAACAAGCACGCGCCGCGGCCGCGTCGGCCGGCGCGGCCTTGGAGCTGCGGGTCGCCGACGTGTACGCCCTCGACATCGACGACGAGTCGTTCGACGTCGTGCACGCGCACCAGGTGCTGCAACATCTCAGCGACCCGGTCGCGGCACTGCGCGAGATGCGGCGCGCGTGCAAGGCGGGTGGTGTCGTCGCGGTGCGCGACGCCGACTACGCCGCGTTCACTTGGTATCCCTCGAATCCACGGCTCGACCGTTGGCTGGAGCTGTACTCCGCGATTCATCGCGCGAACGGCGGAGAGCCCGACGCGGGCCGGTCGCTGCTCGCCTGGGCGCACCGCGCCGGCTGGCGCGACGACGAGCTCACGCCCGGCGCGTCCACGTGGTGCTACGCGAACCCGACCGACCGCGCATGGTGGGGTGGCCTGTGGGCCGACCGCATGACCAGCTCCGCCATCGCGCGCCAAGCCGTCCGCGACGGCTACGCGACCGAAGCTGAATGCGGCGAGATCGCCGCCGCATGGCGCCAGTGGGCCGCCGAGCCCGACGGCTGGTTCGCGGTGCTGCACGGCGAGCTGCTCGCCCGCTGCTGAAGCGGCACGCGCTCGCTCGATAACGTTTCGCCGTGAACAACGGCCCGAACGACTTCGAGCGGGTGATGGGCCCGCGGCCCGACCGCGGCTACCTGCCGATCGAGACCACCTTCATGGGCTTCCTCGCGGCCCGCTTCCACGATGAAGGGCCGGGCACGCTCTCGTCGACCGTCACGGTCCGTGACGACCTCTTGCAGCCGATGGGCATCGTGCACGGCGGCATCTACTGCGCCATCGCCGAATCCGTGGCCAGCATGGCGGCGGCACGGGAGGTGGGCTATGAATCGGGCGAGGCGGTGATGGGCCAGGCCAACAACACGAGCTTCCTGCGCCCCGTCACGGGAGGATCGATCCGGGCAGTGGGCACCCTGCGCCACCGCGGCCGCACCACCCAGATCTGGCAGATCGACATGTTCGACGACGCCGACCGCCTCTGTGCCGTCTCCCAGGTGACGATGGCGGTCCGTGCCGCCCGCTGAACCCTGAAAGCCCGGCTCACGCCGCCGATCAGATGAGCGGTGGAACGAGACCTCTCCCGTGGCGCGCGCCTCGGCCTGCTGGCCGCCCTCGCGGTCGTGCTCGGCACGATCGCGCTCGCGCCGCGCCCGGCGTCGGCGACATCGGCATCGGGACCGGCGGGGGGAACAGCCCCGGGGGCACCGTTGGCGCTCGTTCCGGTTCATGGCCCGGCCCCGATCGCGGCCACCGTCACCGCCGGCTCGCGCCGATGGGGCCAAGCCGTGCTCGTGAACATGTCGCCCGACCTGCGCCTGACCGTGGCGGTCCAGGGCGGCGGCACCGCCGGCGCCTGGTTCGCGCCGGTTCCGGCCGTCGTCGAGCTCGCACCCGGCCAGCGCCAAGCCGTCGCGTTCGGCATCGCGCCGCCCGACGACCAGCACGGCCATCTTCCCGGCGCGCTCGTCGCGCGGGTCGTCGGCGCGCGAGCCGTCGCCGGAGGCGATGCGGTCGTGGTGCGCGTCGCGCGTGTCACGCTCGCCGTCGACTTGAACGTCGTGCCTCGTGTACCCCTCACGGCCGCCCATCGATCCGCCGTCACCGCAGTCGGCGCCGCCGACCCGGAGGCGATCGCACCGGTCAGCAGCGCGCCCGGCCGCCATGCCGACCTCCTGATGATGACGCTCGTGGTCGTCGCCCTCGCGGCGGCAGCGGCGGGTTCGATTGTCTGGCCACGAGTACGCGCCGCACGCGCCCACGGCGGCGTCGTCGCACTCGACATCTCGATGCTCAACGACGCACTGTCACGCCGCACCTCGACTGCAGCGCAGTCGCGCCGCGGCGACGCACCGACTGGTCAGCAGCGCTCGGTGCCGGCGATCAGCTCGCGGCGGCGATCGTGACGCGCGGCGCGTCGGACCACAGGCGCTCGAGCCCGTAGAACTTGCGGGTCTCGTCGAGGAACACGTGCACGACGAGATCGCCGTAGTCGAGCAGCACCCACGTCGCAGAGTCGAGCCCTTCGACCGCGCGCGGGCGAACATCGGCCTCGAGCCGGAGCGCCTCTTCGACGGCGTCGACGAGCGTGCGCACGAGCCGCGTGTTCGGAGCACTCATGATCACGAACGCGTCGGTGACCGAGATGATGTCACCGACATCGAGCACCACGATGTCGTCGCCCTTCTTGGCGTCGGCGGCTCGGGCGGCGATGCGGGCTCTCGTGTACGCGTCGATCACGGCTCCTCGGGGTTAACGGTTCACTGCGGATGGCTCACCACGTAATCGTGGCCGATGACCACGGTCACGTCGACGACGGCGATCGGCGTGTCGCCCTTCGCCACCTTCCCGACGCCGAGGATGCGAGCGAAGGCTCTCGCCGCAGCCTCGTCGGCGTCGCGGTAGTACACCACGGTGGTGGTGGCCACGCCGAAACCCGGCGTGTTGTCGGTGAGCAGCACGTTGGCGCCCGCCGGCACGAGCAGCCGGGCAACCCGAGGTGTGACACCCACCGTTCCCACGCCGTTCTGGATCTCGACCCTCGGGCGCCGTCCCTCGAACGACACGCGAGCGAACGCGAAGTCGTCGGCCACGAGCGTGGCCGCGTCGGCGTCACGGATCTGGAAGCGCTGCTGACCGTCGCCCGAGTCGATGGAGTCGACCGGCAACGTGTCGAAGCGCGTCTGCGCGGCAGCCGCGCCCACGAGCACACGAGCCGAGGTCGTGAGCTTCAGCATCGACGCCGCGACAGCCGGACGCGCGTGCACCGCGTCGAACCACGCCGCGAACACCGCTTGCACGGTCACGAGGTGCGACAGCGCACCGTCGGCCTCGTGGGCCAACATCACGCGTTGCGCTTCGGGTGGACTCATCACCACCGGACCCGCCGCGAAGCTCTCGGAGCCCCTGGCATCGTCGAGGCGGACGCCGGCCGAGAAGTTGACCCGAAGCGAGCGCACGGGCGCGAGCAGCTTGGCGAGCGAGGCGTCGTTCACCGTGAGCAGGTCGTCGATGCGCACGCCGAGCGCGTTCTCGACCGAGGTCACGAGCAGGTAGCGATCGGCGTAGAGCGTCACGTCGCGCAACGGGGTGAGGTCGAGCGACGGCACCTGCACGACTGTGGTCGCGGGCACGAAGACCACGCTCGCGGCGCGGCCACCCGGTTGCAGCGCGAGCAGCACGATCAGATCGGTCTGGCGATGCGCGTCGACATGGGCGAACAGCAAGGTGCGGCCGGCGGCCAGCCGCACGAGCGGCACGGTGGTCTTCGTGCTGCTCCCGCTGCGGAACGGCGAGCGCGGCGAGACCGCGAGGCCGGCGATCGTGCCCACGACGAGGGCGACCGCAAGGATGACGCCCTGCGCGCGGCGCTCCGTGCCGTTCGGGCGTCGCGTCCGCCGGGGCGCGACGCTCGCGGGGAGTGTCATCGAGGAGCAGTGTAGAGACGGCGTTCGCGTACGACGTGGATCGCCGCCGGGGGCATGAGCCCATCGACCGGCTCACCCCGGGCCAGTCGAGTACGGACGTCGGTGCTGCTGATGTCGAGCCGAGGGATCTCGACTCGCTCGCAGCGCCAGCCTGGGCCCGGTGGCAGCGCCTCCGAATCGCCTTCCCGGTGCACCACCGCGATCACGGCACGGTGCTTGATCTCGTCGGCTCGCGACCATGAACCGAGGCCCCGCACGGCATCGGCGCCCAGGATCAGCACGAGCTCGCGCTCGGGTTCGGCGAGGGCCTCGAGCGTGTCGGCGGTGTACGTGGGCCCGGCGCGCTCCACTTCGAGCGAGCACAGGCGCAGCCCGTCGATGCCCTCGATCGCCGCGGCCGCGAGTGCGAGCCGATCGGCGGCGCACGCATGCACGGCACCCGACTTCTGCCAGGGATCGCCCGCCGGGATCACGAGCACCTCGGCGAGCCCGAGCGCGTGGCGGGCCGACGAGGCGGCCACGATGTGGCCGGTGTGGATCGGGTCGAACGTGCCACCGAACACTCCGACGCGCACGGCCACAACACGATCGTAGTGACGCTCCCGCCCCGGGCCGTGACGCCGGCGAACCCTGCTGTTCATCAATCGGCAACACGAGCGGCAGAGATCGGTCGTACGCTGATCACGTGGTCGAAGGTGCCGCCGCGGGCGACGACGCACCGGCGGGCGTGCCCGTCGTGGTGCGAGTGCTCCTCCCCGACCGTCCGGGTGCCCTCGGCCTCGTGGCGTCGCGCATCGGTGCGCTCGGCGGCGACATCGTGGGCATCGACGTGCTCGAGCGCGGCGAGCACCTCGCGATCGACGAGTTCTCCCTCTTGTTGCCCCGTGCCGAGCTCGCACCATTGCTCGTGCGCGAGATCGAGGAGGTCGACGGCGCGCTCGTGGAAGAGTGCCGAACGGTCCACAGCTTCGGCGATCCGCGCCTCGACGCGCTCGACACGGCCGAGCAGCTCGTAGTCGCTTCGACCAACAGCGCGCTGCGTGCGCGCCTCGTGGCGCGCACGCGCTCGGAGTTCGGCGCCGACTGGACTGCACTCCTCGTGGGCGAAGACGCGCCCGTGTTCGACGGCACTGCACCCGCCGCCGAGATGCTGCGTGCACTCGCCGCCGGCACGGGCGCGTCGCCGCTCGTCGCCGAAGGGGTCGCCGGCCCCGACGACCTGATGGTGGCCCGCTTGGCGAACGCCGGCGCGGTCCTGCTGGTCGGCCGCGAAGGCCATCCGTTCCGACGCCGCGAGCGCAAGCAGCTCGTGGCGCTCGCCCGCATCGCCGACCATCTCGAGACTCGCCTCTTGCCCGCATAACGGCGAATCGCGCGCGGCGCGACCAATTAGGTTGCTCGCAACTGCTGCTTCGAGGAGTCGTCGCATGCTCGCAGGCTTGGCTCGTTGGTGCTATCGGCGCCGACGCATCGTGGTGATCGCCTGGATCGTCGCACTGGTCGGCATCAGCGTGCTCGGCCAGGCGGCCGGGGGAACGCTGTTGAAGTCGTTCACGTTGTCGGGAACGGAATCGCAGCGTGCGTTCGACGTGCTCGGCAAAGAGTTCGGCCGCAAGGGCGACACCGGCGACCTCGTGTACGAGGTACGAAGTCGCGGCACGGTGAACGACGAACACGTGCGCACCGCAGTGAACGCGATCGTCGCGCAGATCCGCAGACAACCCCACGTGGTGTCGGTCACCACCCCCTACGACCAGGGTGGCGCGCGCTTCATCGCACGCAACGGCGCGATCGCCTACGCCGAGATCCTCTTCGACGTGCAGGCGAACGACGTACCGATGTCGGTGGGGACGAACATGCGCTCCATCGCGCAGCACGCGAACACGGCGGATCTCAAGGTCGAGCTGGGCGGAACGATGTTCGCCGATCAGACCCAGCCGGCGAGCGAGCTCATCGGTGTGCTCGCCGCGGTCGTGATCCTGCTCCTCGCGTTCGGATCATTGCTCGCCATGGGTCTTCCGATCGTGACCGCTCTGTTCGGCATCGGCATCGGGCTCGCCGGCGTCAACCTGCTCGCGCGCGTGCTCGACGTCCCGGTGTTCGCGCCGCAGGTCACCGCGATGATCGGCATCGGTGTCGGCATCGACTACGCCCTGTTCATCAGCACGCGCTACCGCGAGGCGTTGCACGACGGCGCCGATCCCGAGTCGGCCGTCGTGCACGCGATCGACACGAGTGGGCGCGCGGTGCTGTTCGCGGGCGGCACGGTCGTGATCTCGGTGCTCGGCCTGTTCCTCGTGGGCGTGTCGTTCATCCGCGGCATGGCGATCGGCGCTTCGCTCGCGGTGCTCTTCGTGATGGCGGCCGCCGTCACCTTGCTCCCGGCGATCCTCGGCTTCGTGGGCCACACGATCGACCGCCTCAGCCTTCCCAGCGCCCGCAAGGCACGCGCCACGGATCACAGCTTCTGGGAGCGCTGGAGCCGCACGATCCAACGGCGACCGGCGCCCGTGGCGGTGTGCGGCCTGCTCGTGCTCGTCGTGCTGGCAGTACCCGTGTTCTCACTGCGCCTCGGCATCGCCGACGCCGGCAACGATCCCACAGCGCACACCACCCGCCGCGCCTACGACCTGCTGAGCACCGGGTTCGGGCCGGGATTCAACGGTCCGCTGCTCCTCGCGAGCGAAGCGCACAGCGCGGCCGACATCAGCGCGATGGCGCGTCTCGGCCGGGCGATCCAGCGCGATCCTGGCGTCGCGGCCGTGAGCCCGCCGATCCCGAGCAGCAACGGCAAGGGCGTGCTGTTGCAGGTGGTCTCGAAGGCGTCGCCGCAGGACAAGGCCACCACGCAGCTCGTCCACCGGCTGCGCGGCGACGTGATCCCGCACAGCACCGCCGGTTCGGCGCTCGCGGTGCATGTCGGCGGCCAGACCGCGATCGGCGTGGATCTGGCCGACACGCTCGGCCAACGCCTGCCCTTCGTGTTCATCGCGATCCTCGTGTTGAGCTTCGTGTTGCTGATGCTCGTGTTCCGATCGCTGCTCGTGCCGCTCAAGGCCGTCATCATGAACCTGCTGTCGATCGGCGCGGCCTACGGCGTGGTCGTGGCGATCTTCCAGTGGGGCTGGATGCGCAACATCGTCGGTATCGGCAAGGAGGGCCCCATCGAAGCCTGGGTGCCAATGATGCTGTTCGCCATCGTCTTCGGTCTCTCCATGGACTACGAGGTCTTCTTGCTGAGCCGCATCAAAGAGGAGTACGACCGCACGCGCGACAACGGTGCCGCGGTCGCGCACGGCTTGGCCAAGACCGCACGCCTGATCACGGCGGCCGCCGCGATCATGATCTGCGTGTTCGGCAGCTTCGTGCTCTCCGACCTGCGAGTGTTGAAGCTCTTGGGCTTCGGTCTCTCGTTCGCGGTGCTGATCGACGCCACCGTCGTGCGGCTCGTGCTCGTGCCGGCCACCATGGAGCTGCTCGGCGATCGCAACTGGTGGTTCCCGAAGGCGCTCGAGTGGCTGCCCCGCGTGCATGTGGAAGGGGCGGAGCTCCACCCGCATCTCGACAGCCCGAACGGCATTCCGAGCGTTCGGGACGACGAATCGGTGAGCGCGCGCTAGGCGCGCTTGGCGCGCCGCTCGGCGCGGTCCTGCTGCTTCACAACACGGCCGCGCGCCTCGGCCTCGTCGTCGAGACGATCGAGCTCGTCGGCCAGACGGCGCCAGTGCGCGAGGCGTTCGGCGTCGATCACGCCGCGCACCGCACAGCCGGGTTCGTGATCGTGCGTGCAGTCGGAGAAGCGGCACTGACGGGCAAGCTCCTCGATGTCGGCGAAGGCGAGCGCGAGGCCCTCGTCGCTGCGCCAGAGCCCGACACTGCGCAGGCCGGGCGTGTCGACGAGCACACCGCCTCCCGGCAGGACGAACAGCGCACGCGCGACCGTGGTGTGACGGCCCCGGCCGTCGGTTTCGCGGGTCGCCTTCGTCGCCTGCACCTCCGACCCGAGCAACGCGTTCACGAGCGTCGATTTGCCCACGCCCGATGCGCCGATGAACGCCAGCGTGCGGTGAGGACGGCCGTACGCGGCGAGCTGGTCGATGCCGAGGTCGGTGCGCGCGCTCGTCACGACGACATCGACGTGCGGCGCGCTGGGCGTGAGCACGCGACGCGCCGCCTCCGCGCCGTCGACCGCGAGATCGGCCTTGTTGATGACCAGCACAGGCACGGCACCGCTCTGCCAGGCGAGCACGAGCTCGCGCTCGAGTCGGCGCGCGTTCGGCTCCGCGTCGCCGGCGTGCACGACGAACACGACGTCGATGTTCGCCGCCACCACCTGCGCCTGCATGCGATCGATGTCGCCGCGCAGGAACTCAGAGCGCCGCGCCAACAGTGCGGTGATGACATCATCGTGGGCGTCGACGGCCACCCAGTCACCGATCGTCGGGCGGTCGATCGGATCCTTGCGGTCCTTGAGCTCGCCGGCCAACGACATCGGTTGCTCTCCGTCGCCGGTGACGACGAGGTACACACCACGGTCGATGCGCGTGATGCGACCGACGCGCGCGTCGTCGGCATCCACACCGGCGCCGATCGATTCGTCCCAGCCGTAGTCGAGCAAGTCCACTCGCGCCGAGCGTAGAACCCTCAGCCGAGCGCCACCGCCCGCAGGGCGCGAGCGCAGGCGAGCGGGGTGAACTACGTCTGGTCGACGACGGCGGTGACGAACCGCTGGAGCTGGCGCAGGTTGCGGCATTCGAACACGCCGTCGCAGTGCTTCGCGTATTCCGACACGATGGAGTCGCCGGTGTCCCAGTAGCCACGCGGCTCGGGATCGAGCCAGTAGAGGCGCCGGGCCCGGTCGCGGATCTCCTTCAACGTCCAGGCCTGCGGCGCGTGGTAGTTGTTGCGCGCGTCGCCGAGGATGATCACCGACGACTTCTTGGTGACCTCGGTGACGTGCTGCTTGTGCCACACCTCGAAGGCGTGGCCGTAATCGGAGTGGCCGTCGACCCACACCACGTCGGCTTCCGTGTTCACCCGGTGCACGGCTTCTTGGATGTCGTCGGAGTCTTCGAAGAACCGAGTCACCTCGTCGACGCCGTCGATGAACACCCACGACCGCACGCGCGAGAACTCGCTCTGCATCGCGTACACGAACTGCAGGGTGAAGCGGGCGAAGCTGGCGACCGAACCCGAGATGTCGGCGATCACCATGATCTCCGGCTTGTGCGGTCGCGGGTGTTTGAACTTCGGCTCCACGGGCACGCCGCCGTAGCTCAACGAGTGGCGCACGGTCTGGCGAAAGTCGAGCGTGCCGCGGTTGCGACGCCGGCGGCGCTGGGCGAGACGCGCCGCGAGCGCACGCGTGAGCGGGTAGATCGACTTCTGGAGCTGCTGCATCTCCTCGCGGCTCGCGTGCATGAAGTCGACGTCTTCGGGCAACGGCTTGCGCAGTGTGCGCGCCATCGCCTCCACCCCACGATCGGCCACGAGACGCTTGCGGATCTCGGTTTCGATCATCTCCTTGAGCACCTTGAGCCGGGCCTCGAAGTCTTCCTTGGCGAGACGCTCGTCGTAGGCGCCTTCGCCGATCTCGCCGGCATCCTGGGCTTGTTGGAGCATCTTCGAGACGAGGCCGTCGGCATCGAGCTGCCGCAGGGTGCGGTACAGGTAGTACGCACCGCCTACGGGCCGCCCCGGTTCCATACCCGCGAAGCGCGTGACGGCCGCGGCCGCGAGCTGGCGCATCTGCTCGCGGTCCATGTTCATGAGCGCTTGCATGAGCATCTTGGCGAGCTCTTCGTTCGACACGTCGCCGAAGGCGCCGCCGCCTTCCATGGCCTGCATCATCTGCTCGAGGCTCATCTCCGACGCGTCGCCGTCGGCGCCTTCGCCGTCGCCCGCCTGCACGCCGGCCGAGTACAGCGAGAAGTACACGTCGAAGACGGTCTCGAAGACCTTGTAGTGGCCGTGGTGCTTCACGAGCGTGGACGCGAGCGCAGCCTTCAACGATTCGCGGTCGTCGAGCGGGATGTACTCGACGGCGCGCATCGCATCGAGGTTCTCGGTCATGCTCACGGGCAGGCCGGCCGCGCGTAGCTCGTGCACGAAGCCTTGGAAGGCGTCGAACAGCGTGCGCGCGTCACCTGCTGTGGTCATGGGTTTCGGACCCCATTCCGCCATCGCGCCGGTGAGCTTCGCGGCATTGACCACTACCTGGACGCGGTGCCGCGCAGTGGCGACGGGTTGCCGTCGACACCCAGCTCCTTGCGGGCCTTTTGGATGTCGCCCTGGTACTTCAACAGCACGTGGAGCGTCTCGCCGATCGTCTCGGGATCGATCTCGTGACGACCGAGGTAGAGCAGCGTGCGCGCCCAGTCGATCGTCTCGGAGATCGACGGCGCCTTCTTGATGTCGAGCGCGCGCAACGAGCCGACGACGCGCGCGATCTGCGAGGCGAGCTCGGCGTCGATCTCGGGCACACGCACCCGCACGATCTCTTCTTCGCGTTCGAGCGTGGGGTAGTCGACATGCAGGTAGAGGCAACGCCGCTTGAGTGCCTCGGACAGCTCGCGGGTGTTGTTCGACGTGAGGAACACGATCGGGCGCACCGGCAGCGAGCTCTCGATCGTGCCGAGCTCCGGGATCGACACCTGGAAGTCGGAGAGCACTTCGAGCAGCAGGGCCTCGGTCTCGATCTCGAGGCGGTCGACCTCGTCGATGAGCAACACGACGGGGTCGGTGGACCGGATCGCTTCGAGCAACGGCCTCGTGAGGAGGAACTCCTCGGAGAAGATGTCGCTCTCGACGGTGTTCCAGTCGCGCTCGGCTTCGCGGTCGACCTGGATCCGCAGGAGCTGCTTCTTGTAGTTCCACTCATAGAGCGCCTTGGCCTCGTCGAGGCCTTCGTAGCACTGCAGGCGGATGAGGCGGCTGCCGCTGATCGAAGCGACCGCCTTGGCGAGCTCGGTCTTGCCCACACCGGCCGGGCCCTCCACGAGCACCGGCTTCTCGAGCTTGTCGGCGAGGTACACGACACCCGCGATGCCGGTGTCGGCGAGGTAGTCGACGCCCCGCAGGCGCTCGATCACGTCGGCAACGGACTTGAAGCGGTCGGCCATCAGCCTCGGACCTGCCCTTCACCCCAGATGAGGTACTTGTACGTGGTGAGCTCGCGTAGGCCCATCGGGCCGCGCGCATGGAGCTTTTGCGTCGAGATCCCGATCTCCGCGCCGAAGCCGAACTCTTCGCCGTCGGTGAAGCGCGTGCTCGCGTTCACCACGACGGCGGCCGAGTCGACTTCGTTCATGAAACGGCGCGCGGCATCGAGGTCGCGTGTGAGGATCGCCTCGGTGTGACCGGTGCCGTAGCGGTTGACGTGGTCGATCGCGGCGTCGAGCGTGGGTACCACCGCGACGCTCATCTTCAGATCGAGGAACTCGCGACCGAAGTCGTCGTCGGTGGCCGGCGCGATGTGGGCGCTGCGGGCTTGCGACGCGGCGTCGCCGACGAGCTCGACGTTGTGCGCAACGAGCGCGTCGGCCGCTCGTGCGAGGAATGCGTCGGCCACCGCTTCGTGCACCACGAGGCTCTCGGCCGAGTTGCACACGCTCGTGCGTTGCGTCTTGGCGTTCACCACGATCGCGAGCGCTTGGTCGAGATCAGCGCCGGCGTCGACGTACACGTGGCAGTTGCCGTCGCCGTCGATGATCACCGGCACACTGGCGTTGGCCTTGATGCTCGCGATCAGCGCAGGGCCACCGCGCGGGATGAGTGCATCGACGTAACCGTCGAGCTGCATGACGCCCGTGGCCGTCTCGTGGCTCGGGTCGTCGACGACGATGAGCGCATCTTCGGGCAGGCCGGCCTTGGCGAGCCCGGCGCGCAGCACGTCGGCGATGGCGAGGTTCGAGCGCAGCGCGCTGGCCGACCCGCGCAGCAGCGCGGCGTTCCCCGACTTGGCGCACAGGGCGAACGCGTCGCTCGTGACGTTGGGGCGGTTCTCGTAGATGATCGCCACCACGCCGAGCGGCACCCGGACGCGTTCGATGAGCAGACCGTTGGGGCGGCGGGCACCGTCGAGGACCTCGCCGACCGGGTCGCCGAGCGCGGCCACGGCCCGCAGGCCGCCGACCATGCCTTCCAGGCGCCGGTCGGTGAGGCGGA
>JADGOO010000061.1 GCA_017882905.1 Acidimicrobiia bacterium
CACCACTCGGGACGGTCCGCTGATGCGCAGCGTCGCGAACCCGCACTCCACTCGGTGCACGAAGCCGAGCTCGTCGAGCTGGTCGAGGAACGACGACCCGTCGTGCGCGCGCCACGATTCCGGGAGCACGAGCACGTCGGCCCGGCGCAGCTCGTCGGGCAGCACGCCCACCACGTCGAAGGCCGCGCCCCGTTCGACGCCGCGCACGCGCGCCACACCCCAGTGCACGTTCCATTCGCCAACCGTCAGCTCGGTCACCGCTCAGGCCCGCGTCGAGGTAGCGACCGCAACGGCCGTCTCGTTCGGACGCAGTGCCGGGGCGGGCGACGCGAGCTAGATGCCGATGCGCTGGGCGAGGAGCTCACGGTGGTACGTGGCGTCACCGAGGTAGATCTCAGAGCTCTTGGCGCGCTTGAAGTAGAGGTGCGCGTCGTGCTCCCAGGTGAAGCCGATGCCGCCGTGGATCTGGATGTTCTCCGCGGCGCAGTGGAAGTACGCGTCGGAGATGTACGCCTTCGCCAGCGCGGCCACCACGGGCAGCTCGTCGTTGTCCTCCGCCGCGCACCATGCCGCGTAGTACGCCGCGCTCTTGCCGCTCTCCACCTCGAGCAGCATGTCGGCGCACTTGTGCTTGATCGCCTGGAAAGAACCGATGGGGCGGCCGAACTGCACGCGCACCTTGGCGTACTCCACGCTCATGTCGAGCACGCACTGCGCGCCGCCGATCATCTCGTTGGCAAGCGCCACCGCAGCCTGATCGAGAGTCTTGGAGAACGCCGCGAAGCCCTGGCCCGGCTCACCGAGCGGCGTGGCCTTCACGCCGGCGAAGTCGAGCTTGGCCTGCTTGCGTGTCTGGTCCATCGTCGCGAGGGGCGTGCGCGTGAGGCCCGCAGCATCGCCGGCAACGGTGAAGAGCGCGATGCCGTCGGTGTTGCTCGTGCCTGCGACTCGGGCGACCACCACGATCAGGTTCGCGGTGTGGCCGTCGATCACGAAGCTCTTCGTGCCGTCGAGCACCCACTCGCCGCCCTTGTTCGTGGCCTCGAGGGTGATGCCCGCCGCGTCCCACTTGCCGTTGGGCTCGGTGAAGGCGAGGGCCGCGATCGTCTCACCCGCGGCGATCCCCGGAAGCAGCGCCTTCTTCTCGGCGTCGTTACCGGCGTTGAGGATCGCGTTGGTGGCGAGCACCACAGTGGAGAAGTACGGCGCGCACAGCAGCACGCGGCCCATCTCCTCGAGCGCGATGCCGAGCTCGACGAACGAGTAACCCTGGCCGCCGTACTCCTCGGGGATCGTGAGGCTCTGCAGCCCGAGCTGCTCGGCCATCTGCGACCACACGGCCGAGTCGTAGCCCTCGGTGGTCTCCATCAGGCGGCGCACCTCGCTCGAAGGCGACTTCGCCTCGAGGAACTGCCGGATGATGCGACGAAGCTCTTCCTGCTCGTCGGAGAAGGCGAAGTTCACGTGCAGCTCCCTTGAGTCATCGTGTCGTCTTATCGGGGTTCGCGCGGGAGCCCGAGCACCCGCTCGCCGATGATGTTGCGTTGGATCTCGCTGGCGCCCGCGTAGATGGTCTCCGCGCGACTCCCCATGAACGTGAGGTGCAGCGCGTCGAGCTCGTACGGAGCGTCGTTGCGGATGGTGAGCCCGTCGGTGCCGAGCACCTGCACGGCGGTCTCGCCGAACGCGCGGTGCCACGTGCTCCAGTAGAGCTTGCCGATGCTGGCTTCGGGGCCGACGGCGCCCGTGCGCGACATCTGCGTCAGCATCCGTTGGCCGTTGTACTGCATGATCTTGACGCCGACGTAGTGGCCGGCGAGCTTGTTGCGCAGGAGCGGGTCGCGTGCCGCGCCGTTCTTCTGGGCCGCGTCGATCAGGTCTTGCATCTCGCGCTGGAAGGCGAGCTGGCGAGACAGGAACGCGGTGCCCCGCTCGAACCCGAGGGTGGCCATCGCCACGCTCCAGCCCTCACCGACCGGACCGAGCACGTGGTCGGCCGGCGTGCGCGCGCCGTCGAAGAACACCTCGTTGAACTCGGCGCTGCCGGTCATCTGGCGCAGCGGGCGAATCTCGATGCCCGGCTGGTGCATGTCGACGAGCAGGAACGACAAGCCCTTGTGGCCCTGGGATCCCTCAACGGTTCGCGTCACGACGAAGCACCAGTCGGCGCGGTGCGCGAGCGTGGTCCACACCTTCTGGCCGTTGATCACCCACTCGTCGCCGTCGAGGACCGCGCGGGTCTGCACGTTGGCGAGATCGGAACCGGCGTTGGGCTCGCTGAATCCCTGGCACCACAGCTCGTCGACCGACTGGATCTTGGGCAGGTAGCGCCGCTTCTGCTCGTCGGTGCCGAACTGGATCAGCGTGGGCGCGAACAAGCCCTCGCCGAAGAACGAGACGCGCGCCGGCGCGTTGGCCCGCGCGTACTCCTCTTGGAAGATCACCTGCTCGGCGAAGGAGGCCGCGCGACCGCCGTGGTCCTTCGGCCACGACAGGCCCACCCAACCGTGCGCGCCGAGCAGCCGCTCCCATTCACGGCGCACGTCCCAGCCGGTCTCGTCGGCCTCGCCGCCCACGCCACCCAACGCGGCGTACTCAGCCGTGAGGTGGTCGGCCAGCCAGCCGCGCACCTCGGCGCGGAAGGCCGCCTCGGCGGGCGAATCGTGGAAGTCCATGTGAGGCGCGCGACGGTACTTGACCGCTCGGTCCAGTCGCCAAAAAGGGCCGTGGGCGGGTCAGCTTGGCGTCGCGAAGCGCCGCCCCACAGCGCCCCCCAGCAGACGCTCCACGATCGGGGTGACCCACCGGTCGGCGAGCGGCGCTCCGGCGATGACGACGGCGGCGCCGAACAGCAGCCCGGCCGCGGCGTCGCCGGGGTAGTGGGCGCCGACGTACACGCGCGTGAACGCCATCGCCAGGGCGCACGCGATGGCGACAATGCCGATCCGGCGCACGGCCAAGAACAGGCCGATGGCGACCGCGGCGGCCACGATCGAGTGGTCCGACATGAAGCTCGGATCGGTGGTCTTGTCGACCAGGACCAGGGCGCGGGGATGCGTCGCGTACGGACGGGCCCGGTCCACGAGGCTCGCGATCGGCTGGTTCAGCCCAAGCGCGATCAGCGCGCCGCCTGCAGCCCACACGGTGCGGGTGAGCACCCGGGCATCGGATCGGCGCAGGGCGAGCAGGCCCGCGATCGCGATCAAGACGGCGAACACGCCGACGCCGTAGTTGGCGTAGGCCTTGAAGAGGGGGTGCGCCCAATGCGTGTGCACGGAGAGGCGATTCACGGTGCGGAACAACGACCAATCCATTGGGCGGCCACGATAGAAGGCCGTCCGCCCGCGTCGCGCCACAGGACCGTGCTCGGGTGACGAAGGCCATACGCCGCGCGACAATGCTCAAGTGACTGCACCGCGACCCGCCCATCACGAGACCGCGACCTTGCGGGTCGACAAGGTGGTGGTGGGTCCGTACGAGAACAACGCCTACGTGGTGCGCTGCAAGCGGACCGGCGAGGCGGTGCTGATCGACGCCGCGAACGAGCACGAGCTGCTCATCCCGCTGTGCAGGTCGTTGGGCGTGCGGCGTGTCCTCACCACCCACGGCCACTTCGATCACATCCAGGCCGTGACCGCCGCGCGGGACGCCGGACTCGACGTGGGCGTCGCGGCCGAGGACGCGGCGATGCTTCCGGCCTACGACTTCGTCATCGCCGACGGCGATGTGTACGAGGTCGGCGATCTTCGCCTACGCACGATCCACAACCCGGGCCATACGCCGGGCTCAGTGTCGTTCGAGCTCGAGGGCACCCCGCTGCTGTTCACGGGCGACACGTTGTTCCCCGGCGGTCCGGGCACCACCAAGGCCGGCGGCGACTTCCCGACGATCATCGAGTCGATCGAGTCGCGGCTGTTGACGCTGCCACCCGACACGATCGTCCTGCCCGGCCACGGCCTCGACACCACGATCGCCACGGAGCGGCCGCACCTGCAGGAGTGGATCGACCGCGGCTGGTGAGCCTCAGTCGAGGGGTTGGACCGGCAGTCCGGCAGCGGCCCAGGCTTCGAAGCCACCGATCACGTCGGTCACGTCGGTGAGCCCGCAGTCGAGCAGCGTGGCAACCGCGAGGCTCGTCGCGTAGCCCTCCTGACAGCAGAGCACGACCGGTGGTGACCGGCGCGCTGCGTCAACGGCGAACTCGCTCGTGGGATCGAGGCGCCATTCGAGGACGTTGCGCGGGATGACGATCGCCCCGGGGATCGTGCCGAACTGCCGGCGTTGCTCGATGGGCCGGATGTCGACGAGGAGCGCACCGGCATCGTGCGCGGCCCGAGCCGCTACCGGCGCGATGCGCCGGTAGCGGCTCCGAGCGGCGACGAGCAGGTCGTCGATGCGCGCCATCGCGTGGGGTCAGGCGAGCCCGTTGGCAGCCAGGAAGGCCTTGGCGACAGCCGACGGGTCCTGCTTGTCGTTGAAGATCCTCAGCGCCATCTCGTTGTACGCCGCAGTCGTGAGCTTGGCGTTCACGGCGGTGATCACTGCTTCGAGATTCGGGCTGTCGACCTTGGTGTTCCACACGGCGATCGCGTCGTCGGCCGGCTGCAGCCCCTGGTCGTCGGTGAGCAGCACGAAGTCGGAGTCGATGACGCTGCTTCCCGTGAAGAGGAGACCCACGTCGATGTCACCCTTCTTCAACGCGTCGTGGGTGATCGGACCGCCGGGGTCAAGCTTCTTCACCTGCTTGAAGTGGAAGCCGTAGAGCTGCTGCTCGGTGGTGCCGAGGCAGAGCGGTCGTTGCTCGCACTCGGGCGGCCCGCCGAAAACGAGCTTGCTCGCAACGGCCTTCAGGTCGGCCATCGTGGTGAGGTTGTACCTCGCGGCCGTGGCCTTGGTGACGTAGAAGCCGTTCACGTCGAGTGCGGTCGACGGCGACGACGCCTTCACGTTGTCGGCGGCAACCTTGGTCTGCAGCGCCGAGTTGACGGCGGCCGGGTCACCGCTCGGGGTGCCCTTGAGGTACGTGAGCAACGTGCCCTGGTACTCGCCGTAGAGGTCGATCGTGCCGCTCTTCAGCGCCGGATACGTCTGTTCGGTCGGGCCGTTGTTCGTGTAGCTGACCTTGAAGCCCTTGGCGGCCAGTGCCTGACCGTAGAGCTGCGAGAGCAGCTGCGCGCCGCCGAAGTCCTTTTGGCCGACGACGATCTTGGTGTCGGCGTTGTTGCCTGCGGTGGTGCTCGCGCCGCCGGCGGCGGTGGTGGGCGTGGCCTTGGTTCCTGTGCTGCCGCACGCGGCGGCGACGAGACCCAGCGCGACGAACATCGCGCCGAGCGCGAGGCCCCGGTATCGCTGTCGTGGGTTCCGGCGCATGAGATTGCTCCTTGCGATGCTGGTGTAGGTCGGCCGAACCCTAGGCGGCTGGTTGGGCGCGGACCCGGCGCGTGCGCCCTCCGGCGCGGAGTCCGGGCGAGACGACGGCGCGCTGCACGAGCGCGAGGACGCTGTCGGCGAACACCGCAAGAAGTCCTACGAGCACGGCACCGCCGAACACGGCAACGTTGTCGCCGATCTTCAGACCTATGTAGATCGGCGTCGCGAGGGTGTCGTAGCCCGTGAACGACGCCAGCGTGGCCGTGGCGACGATGCCGACCATCGCGGTGCGAACGCCTGTGAGGATGAGGGGCAGCGCCACCGGGATCTCGACCCGGCGCAGGATGTCGCCCTCCGACAAGCCCATGCCGCGCGCGGCGTCGACGAGCTCGTCACCTGCGTCACGCACGCCCACGTACGTGTTCGTCAGCATGGGCGGGATGCCGAGCAGCACGAGCGGCAAGAACGCCGAGAAGGAGCCCGTCCAACCGAAACCGGTCGGATTGGAGATCCCGAACACCTGCACGCCGAGCACGAGCAGCGCATACACGGGGATCGCGCGGCCGACGTTGGCGACGTTGATGGCGACGACACCGCCCACGCGTCGGTGCCCGAGCCACGCGCCGAGGGGCACCGAGCAGAGGAACGCGACGAGCAAGGATGCGACCGAGACGCGTACGTGGTTGGCAAGCAGATGCGGCACGCCGTCTCCACCGTGCCATTGGTCGCTCGCAGTCAGCCAATGCCAGACGTTGACGAGGAAGTGCACGAAGTGCATGCGGCGTCGCCTCAGCGCGCCGCGCGGCGCCACGGTGTGACCGCGCGCTCCACACCGACGAGAAGGAGATCGGCAGCCACGGCGAGCGCGACCGACAAGACGATGCCGACCACGAGCGGCGTGCGGAAGTCACGCTGATAGCCGTCTTGGATGAAGCGACCGAGACCGCCTTGATCGACGATGAAGGTGACGGTCACGAGCCCGATCGTCGACACGGTCGCGAGCCGAACACCGGCGACGATCGCCGGGAGCGCGAGCGGGAGCTCCACACGGAGCAGCCGTCGCATCTTCGTGTAGCCCATGCCGTCGGCCGCGTCGAGCACGTCGGGGGGTACGCCGCGCAAGCCTTCCAATGCATTGCGCACGAGGATCACGAGGCTGTACATCGTGAGCGCGATGACGGCGGGCCGTTCACCGAGCCCGGTGATGGGAAGCAGCAGGCCGAGCAGCGCAACCGAAGGGATCGTGTACATCGCGCTCACGATCGGCACGACCACCGCCGCGACCACTCGGCGGCGGGCGGCCATCACCGCCAACGGGAGCGCGATCACCGATCCCCACGCGACCGAGAGCCCCGTGAGCACCATGTGCTCTTTGAGGTTCGCGTAGATCTCGTGCTGATGATCGGGGATCCAAGCCCACCAGATCCACGAGTTGGCGTCGTTCGCCAGCACGGACACGGCCAAGGTCTGCGATGGTACCGTCGCCGGCGGTGATCCGGCTCGAGTCGGTGCGCAAGCAATACGCGAACGGCCGCGTCGCCGTCGAGGAGTTGAGCCTCGATGTTCCCGACGGCGAGGTGTGCGTGCTCGTCGGGCCGTCAGGATGCGGCAAGACCACGATCTTGCGCATGATCAACCGGCTCATCGAGCCGACATCAGGCACGATCCTCGTCGATGGCGACGACATCATGCGCGTCGACGCCGTCGAGCTGCGGCGCCGCATCGGCTACGTGATCCAACAAGTGGGGCTGTTCCCGCATCAGACCGTGGCCGGCAACATCGCGACGGTGCCGCGGCTCCTCGGATGGGACCGGAACCGCATCCGAGCGCGCGTCGACGAGCTGTTGGTGCTCGTCGGCCTCGAGCCGGCCGACTACCGCGAGGTGTATCCCGCCGAGCTGAGCGGCGGCCAGCGTCAACGTGTGGGCGTGGCGCGCGCATTGGCCGCCGATCCACCGATCATGCTCATGGACGAACCGTTCGGAGCGATCGATCCGCTGACGCGGGCGCAGCTGCAGGACGAGTTCCTCCGCCTGCAGGCGACGATCCGCAAGACGATCGTCTTCGTCACGCACGACATCGATGAAGCCGTCAAGATGGGTGACCGGATCGCCATCCTCGAAGTCGGTGGCCGGCTCGCGCAGTACGACCCGCCGGAGCGCTTGCTCGGCGCTCCTTCGAACGACTTCGTCGCCGATTTCGTCGGACGTGACCGGGCGCTGAAGCGCTTGCGCATCGTTCCCATCGCCGACGCCCGCCTGCAGCCTGCCGGACCGGAACACGATCTCGACGTGCTGCCGCACGTCGAGCGCAGCCGCCCGCTCCAAGAGGCGCTGTCCGCCATGCTCGAGGCTCACACTGAGTGGGTGGCCGTCACCGAGGGAGGTCGCGTCGCCGGCGTGCTCGGCATGGCCGACATCTCGGGCGCATCGTTCAGCGGCGGTTCATCCTCGGGCGCTTCGGCGACGAACGAGACGGGTAACCGAACCGCCGAGCGCGACCGTCCGTAACAAAGCCGCACGCGGCGCGCACTGGACCGGGGGTAGACAGACCGAGCCCGTTCGACCGCGACCGGGTCCACCACCACGTTTGAAGGAGGCGCGATGTCCTTGTCCATCTGGATCGCTCCTGTCCGCAACCTCGATTGGGTCGCCGCCCTTGTCGGGACGGCGTGATCATGACCGCGTCGACCGTCACCCTCGAGCGCGAGTCGCTGCTGACGCGCTATCGCCGTGTCCGCGATCTCACCGAGACGCTCTCCGAGCCGCTGTCCCACGAGGACCAGCAGGCGCAGTCGATGCCCGACGTCAGCCCGACGAAGTGGCACCGGGCCCACACCACTTGGTTCTTCGAGACGTTCATCCTCACGCCGGAGCTTCCCGGCTACCGCGTCGTCGACGAGCGTTACGCCTACTTGTTCAACTCGTACTACGAGGCGGTGGGAGATCGTCACCCACGCGCCGAACGCGGCTTGATCACGAGGCCAACGTTTGAGCAGATCACGCGCTACCGCGCCGCGGTCGACGACGCGATGATCCGCTTGATCGCGGAGAGCGATCATGACCTCCTCGCGCGCGCCAGTGCGCGCATCGAGCTCGGGCTCCACCATGAGCAACAGCACCAAGAGCTGATGTTGATGGACATCAAGCACGTGCTCGCTCGCGGCAGCTTCGACTCCGCGTACCGACACGGCCGCACCGGCGGGACCGCGAACGGCGCGTCGAGCCGCGCACCGGGTGCTCGACCGCTCTCGTGGACAACGTTCGACGGCGGCCTCTGCGACATCGGAACCGATGAAGCAACGCCCGAGTCATTCGCGTTCGACAACGAGAGCCCCGCCCACACGGTCCTGCTCGCGCCCTTCGCCCTCGCCGACCGGCTCGTCACGGTCGGCGAATGGAAGGCGTTCATCGCCGACGGCGGGTACCAGCGCGCCGAGCTCTGGCTGTCCGATGGTTGGGCCACCGTGCAACGAGAAGGCTGGGACGCACCGCTCTACTGGCAGACCGAAGGCGACGACGTCTCGGTGCTCACCCTCGACGGCCGGCGGCCCCTGCACGACGCTGAGCCCGTGGTGCACGTGAGCCACTACGAAGCCGACGCCTACGCGCACTGGGCGGGCGCACGCCTCCCCACGGAGTTCGAATGGGAGCACGCGGCAGGCGTCGCAGGTGCATCGCCCGACGACGCGAACGTGCTCCCCGATCGACTCGCCGATGCCGCACTGCACCCGCGTGCCGCATCGGGAAGCGGGCTCCAACAGATGTTCGGCGACGTGTGGGAGTGGACCGCGTCGGCCTACCTTCCCTATCCGCGGTTCCGCATCGCCGACGGCGCCATCGGTGAGTACAACGGGAAGTTCATGAGCAACCAGATGGTGCTGCGCGGCGGCGCGTGCGTCACGCCGACTGGGCACCTGCGCGCCACCTATCGCAACTTCTTCTACCCGCACCAACGGTGGATGTTCTCCGGGGTGCGACTGGGACGTGACGTATGAGCTCCGTACGAGTCGATGTTCATCTCGCGCCCGACGCCATGCACTCGGCACTGCGCGACGACGCACTGGAGGGCTTGAGCACAACACCCAAGACGATGCCGCCGAAGTGGTTCTACGACGAACACGGCTCGGACCTGTTCGACGAGATCACGCGGCTCGACGAGTACTACCCCACGCGCTGCGAGCGGGCGATCCTCATCGAACGCGCCGCTGAGATCGCGCAGCAGACATCGGCCGACACGCTCGTCGAGCTCGGGTCGGGAACTTCGGAGAAGACCCGAACATTGCTCGACGCGCTTCGTGATGCCGGCACGCTGCGTCGGTTCGTTCCGTTCGATGTGAGCGAGCAGACGTTGCGCGACGCGGCCGCGGCGGTGCAGCGCGATTATCCCGGCGTCGAGGTTCACGCCGTCGTCGGCGACTTCGAGCGTCATCTCGGCGCGCTGCCGCGAGACGGCCGCCGCTTGGTCGCGTTCCTCGGCGGCACGATCGGCAACCTCGTGCCCGAGGCGCGGAAACGGTTCCTGGCCGATGTGGCGGCCACGCTCCGGCCGGGCGATCACTTCCTCCTCGGCACGGATCTGGTGAAGGCCGTGACCCGTCTCGAGGCGGCGTACGACGATGCGGCGGGCGTGACCGCCGCCTTCAACAAGAACGTCCTCTCGGTGATGAACCGAGAGCTCGACGCAGACTTCGATCTCGATGCCTTCGATCACGTGGCGCGCTGGGATCCCAAGCAGGAGTGGATCGAGATGCGCCTGCGCTCACGCCAGGCGCAGAAGGTCACGATCTCCGGGCTCGACATGGTTGTTGCGTTCGAGTCCGGCGAGGAGATGCGCACTGAGATCAGCGCCAAGTTCCGTCAGGCCAAGGTGGCCGACGAGCTCGGCGGCGCGGGCATGCAGCTGGTCGACTGGTGGACCGATCCCGCCAACGACTTCGCATTGTCCCTCTCGCGACTCTCCTGAGCGGCCAAGAACGGCGAGCGGAGCAGCCGAGCCGAGCGAAGCGAGGGAGTCGGTGCGCAGTGAGCTCGCGCGGTAGGCGAAGCCGTCGCAATAGTCACGTAGGCGAAGCCGTCGCAAGAGTCACAGCGTGGAGGCGCGTGGTTCGTGCACGACCTTGAGGCCGTCGGGGACGGCGAGGGCGTGGAGTGCCTCGCCCTCCATCTCGATGGTCAGCTCGCCGCCCATGAGCGCGATGCGATCGAGTCGGAGGCGCCCGATCCAATCGGGAACGGCTGGGGCGAGATGCAGCGTGCCACTGCGGATGTCGGGCTCGAATCGCAGCATCGTGCGCAGGAACAGCAGTGGCGATGCCGCGGCCCATGCCTGCGGCGAGCAGCTCGTGGGGTAGCTCACGGGGAAGCGCATCGGTTCGCGATCGAAGCCGGCGAACAGCTCGGGGAGCAGATCGCCGAACCACGCCGACGCCTCGACCAGCCCCTCCATGACGCGGTGCGATTGCTCCACGAAGCCGTACCGCATCAGTCCCGCGGCAACGATCGCGTTGTCGTGCGGCCAGATGCTGCCGCAGTGATAGCTGATCGGGTTGAAGCCGTCGTTGTGACGGCCGAGCGTGCGCACCCCCCAGCCCGAGAACATGTCGGGGGCGAGCAGCGCACGGGCCACCGCGGGCGCCTTCTCCGGCTCCACGATCCCCGTCCAGAGGCAATGGCCCATGTTCGACGCCATGGCATCGATGCGCCGCTTGTCGCGATCGAGGCCGATAGCGAAGTAGCCCTCATCGTCGCCGGTCTGCACCCAGAAGTCTCGGTTGAAGCGGGTCCGCAGCTCGCGCGCCTCGTCACGCAGCTTCGTGGCGAGATCTTCGTCGCCGGCCTCCGTGGCGCAGTGTCCGCGGGCCACGAGCGCGGCGTACGCATAGCCCTGCACCTCGGCGAGCGCGATCGGTGCCTCGGCCAGACGACCGTCGGCGAAGCGCATCGAGTCCCAGCTGTCCTTCCAGCCCTGGTTGCGCAGGCCGCGGTCACTGGTGCGCTGATACTCGATGTAGCCGTCACCGTCCTTGTCGCCGAACGTGCGCATCCATTCGAGCGCGCGATCTGCAGCGGGAAGCAGCGCATCGACGGCCTCGCGTTGGTTGCCCCACCGGGAGAGCTCGCCGACGAGCATCACGAAGAGCGGTGTCGCGTCGGCCGTGCCGTAGTAGGCGCGCCCGCCGCCGAGCATCAAGGCGGCGCTCTCGCCGAAGCGCATCTCGTGCAGGATGCGGCCGGGCTCTTCTTCGGTGATGGGATTCACGTCGGCGCCCTGGTAGCGCGCGAGCGTTTCGAGGGTTCCGAGCGCGAGGTCGGGGTCCACGAGCATCGCCATCCACGACGTGATCAACGAGTCGCGGCCGAAGAGCGTCATGAACCACGGCGCGCCGGCGGCCACGACGGCACGATCGGGGTAGTCGGGATCGAAGATGCGCAAGGCGGCGAGGTCTTCGGTGCTGCGGGCGAGCAGCGCGTCGAACTGCGGATCGTCGCATGACACGACCGGCAGGCGGCGGCGCCACTCCTCCAGTCGCTCGAGCGGTGCCGAGTGCTCGACAGGATCGCCGCACGCGTAGCGCGGTGTGAGCGGCTCACCGTCGACGATCGGCGTGACCTGGATACAGGTCGACCACTGACCTCCGGCCGGCACGATCAGCTCGTATGTGGCATGACCCTCGCTGAGGCGCGGCCGCTCGGAGAACGCCACGTAGGCACCGCGCCGGAACGCGCCCCGCGAGTACGCGAACGTGAAGCCGTGCTCACCAACCTCTACGTCGAGGTTGCCGACCTTCTCGACCCGACCTTCTTTGACTTCGAACACGTCGGCGAAGTCGGCCTCGACATGGAGCTCGATCGCGCAGAACGCCGGCTCTTCTCCGTAGTTGTGCAGCGTGAGATCTTCCCGCATCCCCTGGCCCACGTAGCGGTGCCGGAAGATCACGAGGTTCGAGTCGGCGTGACCGCCGCGCGGCTGATCGCGCAACACGAAGCTCGCCGAGAACGGATCGCGGGCTGTGGCGGTGAGCGGCTCCGGCGACGCGCCGTTCACGCGCAGGCGCCACAGGGAGATGAAGCGCGTGTCGCGGAAGAACAGCCCTTGGGCAATGTGTGGCTGCATGTCGCCACTGCGGTCACTGATGCAGAAGGCAGCACCCTCGACGAGCGTCACCGCCGAGCCCGCCAGACTCGCGCTTGCGCTCGTGGTCCAAGGCTCCGGCATCGACGGCTCACGCTACCGTCGCGCCCGTGCGTGTCGCCCAAGTCGCTCCCGTGTGGTTTCCCGTGCCGCCGTCGGGCTACGGCGGCATCGAGCTCGTCGTGTCACTGCTCGCCGATGGTCTGGTGGCTCGCGGCCACGAGGTGACGCTGTTCGCCAGTGGTGGTTCCCGCAGCACAGCGCACATCGTCTCGCCGCTTGCGTCGCCGCCAGACCCGAAGCTCCTCGGAAATCCCTGGTTCGACGCGTATCACGCGCTCGAGGCGTACTTGTACGACGGGGGCTTCGACGTGATCCACGACCACGCCGGCGTGGTCGGTCCGGTGGTCGGAGCGATCCTCTCGAAGTGCACTGGTGTCCCGGTCGTGCACACGATCCACGGTCCGTGGACGCCCGAGACGAAGATGCTCTACCGCACGGTGGCGCGCTACGTGCACTTGGTCGCGGTCAGCGACGCGCAGGCCGCGATGAGCGGAGGCATCCCGCACGCCGGGACGGTCTACAACGGCATCGATCTCGCCGCGTATCCGTTCCGCGCCGACAAGGAGCCGCGGCTCGTGTACATCGGCCGATCGAACCCCGACAAGGGCCCGGCCGAGGCGATCCAGATCGCGCGGGGTGCCGGCTTGCCACTCACGATGATCCTCAAGCGGGGCGAGCTACCCGAGCGCGAGTACTTCGCGCAGGCCGTCGAGCCGCTGCTCGGCAGCGACATCGAGCTCCTCGAGAACGTGTCGCACGAGCGCAAGGTCGCCGAGCTCGGGCGGGCTGCGGCATTCGTCTTCCCCATCCGGTGGCCGGAACCGTTCGGTCTGGTGATGACCGAGGCCATGGCCTGCGGCACACCGGTCGTGACCACGGGCTGGGGCGCCGCGCCCGAGCTCGTCGCCGAAGGGATCACCGGGTTCCGCCGGGACACGACTGACGAGCTGATCGCCGCGATCGCTCGGGTGGGCGAGATCGACGCCGCCGCGTGCCGCGCCCGGGTCGAGGGCCGGTTCTCCGCCGAGGCGATGGTCGCCGGCTACGAGGCGCTCTACGAGCGGCTCGCCTGACCGCAATTTCTACTACGGCCGTAGTGCTAATAGAATCCCTGCCATGACGGACGACGTGCCCGCCCTCGAGGTGGTGAACCTCCACGCCAGCGTCGATGGACGCGAGATCCTGCGCGGGGTCGATCTCGCTGTGCCTGCAGGCCGGCTCCATGCCCTCATGGGCCCGAACGGCTCCGGCAAGAGCACCCTCGCCAACGTGCTGCTCGGCAATCCCGCCTACGAGGTGACCGACGGCGCCCTGAAGCTCCTCGGCGAGGACATCACCGCACTCGACCCGGGCGACCGCGCCGGACGGGGCCTCTTCCTCGGGTTCCAGCACCCGGAGGAGATCCCGGGTGTCTCGGTCCTGAACTTCTTGCGGCAGGCGATCAGCATCCGTACGGGGATCAACGACTACTCGGTCCTCGAGACGCGTCTCAAGGTGATGGAGTGGACGAAGCGCCTCGGGATGGACAACCGCTTCCTCGACCGGTACCTCAACGAGGGCTTCTCGGGCGGTGAGCGCAAGCGCAACGAGCTGCTGCAGATGGCCCTGCTGCAACCGGTGGTGGCCGTGCTCGACGAGACCGACTCGGGGCTCGACATCGACGCGCTCAAGGCCGTCGCCACGGGGGTCACGGAGATCCGCAACGAACGTCCCGACCTCGCCATCTTGCTCATCACGCACTACCACCGCATCCTCGACCACCTGCCGCCCGACGTGGTGCACGTGCTCGTCGACGGCCGCGTCGTGCAGACAGGTGGTCCCGAGCTCGCGCTCGAAGTCGAGGCTCGCGGATTCGACGCGTTCCGATCGAAGGTCGCCTGACATGACGATCACGACCCCGCTCGACGTCGAGCGCATCAAGCGCGACTTCGCGATCCTGAGTCGCGACCTCGACGGCAAGCGCCTCGTGTTCCTCGACAGCGCGGCGTCGTCGCAGAAGCCCGAGTCGGTGCTCGCCGCGATGGACGACATGTACCGACGCCACTACGCGAACGTGCACCGCGGCGTCTATCGGATCGCCGAGGAGGCAACCGCGGCGTTCGAGGGGGCACGGGCGAAGGTGGCGCGCTTCGTCGGCGCGAAGAGCTCAGCCGAGATCGTGTTCGTGCGCAACGCCACCGAAGCGATCAACCTCGTTGCCTACTCCTGGGCGCGCGCCAACCTGCATGCCGGCGATGCCATCGTGCTCACCCACATGGAGCACCACGCGAACGTGGTGCCGTGGCAGATGCTCGCCGCGGAACGCGACATCGAGATCCGCTGGATCCCGCTGACACCCGACTACATGCTCGACCTCACCAAGCTCGACGAAACGCTCGAAGGCGCACGCCTGTTGAGCGTGAGCGCGATGAGCAACGTGCTCGGCACGATCAACCCTGTGCGCCAGATGGTCGACGCCGCCCATGCGCACGATGCACTCGCACTGATCGACGCGTGCCAATTCGTGCCGCATGTGCGCACCGACGTCACCGAGTGGGATGCCGACTTCGTCGCCTTCTCGGCCCACAAGATGTGTGGCCCGAGCGGCATCGGCGCGCTCTGGGCCCGCCGTGAGCTACTCGAAGCGATGCCGCCCTTCCTCGGTGGTGGCGAGATGATCCGCGACGTTCGCCTCGACGGCTTCACCACCAACGACGTTCCGTGGAAGTTCGAGGCGGGCACGCCGCCCATCGTCGACGCGGTCGGCTTCGGCGCCGCCGTCGATTACCTCCAGTGCCTCGGCATGGACGCCGTGCGCGATCACGAGATGCGCCTCACGCGCTACGCGCTCGACGCACTCACCGAGAGCTTCCCCGACACGCTGCGGATCTACGGTCCCCGCGACGTGTCGGTGCGCGGCGGCGCCGTGTCGTTCCTGTTCGACGGCATCCACGCACACGACATCAGCCAGGTGCTCGACGAACATGGTGTCTGCGTGCGCGCCGGGCACCACTGCGCAAAACCGCTGATGCGCCAGCTCGGGGTTCCGGCCACGAGCCGGGCCAGCTTCTACGTGTACAACGACGAAGCCGACGTCGACGCGCTCGTCGCCGCGCTCGCGATGGCTGAGCAGTTCTTCGCTCATTAGGCAAAGGCTTAGGATCCCGCCGATGGCCGGTCTCGAAGACCTCTACCGAGAGATCATCCTCGATCACTACCGTTCGCCGCGCAATCGCGGCGAGCTCCCCACGCCGCCCGCGCACAAGACCGAGGGCTTCAACCCGCTGTGCGGCGACGAGGTGGTCGTCTACCTCGACGTCGACCCCGCCACCGACACCGTGCGCGACATCAAGATCGCCGGCCAGGGCTGTTCGATCAGTCAGGCATCGACGTCGATGATGAGCGGCGCGGTGAAGGGCAAGACGGTCGACGAGGCGCGCCGGCTCATCCGCGCGTTCAAGGCGTTGATGTCGATCCACGAGAGCAAGCTCGAGGGCGAAGGCGACGGTGCCGACCTCGCCGCCGACCTCGAAGGCGTGCGCCTCGGCGATCTCGAGGCGCTCCAGGGCGTGGTGAAGTTCCCGGTGCGCATCAAGTGCGCCACCCTGGCATGGAACACGCTCCAGCAAGGTCTCGACGAGATCGCCGAATAGCCACGACTCCGAGCGGTTTGTCTAGTGGGAACGTGACCGTCGTCACCACGCCCGCGCCCGGAAGCCGACCGGTTCACAGAATCGACATCATTGCGTCGCAGAGCGCGTCGCGAGAGGGGCTACGGTGGGTGATATCGCACGAGGAGGCAGGATGAACCAGGATCGCATCGTGGCCATGATCGACGAGTCACTCGAGCGCTTCGCGGCCCGAGAGCTCATCGCCGGTCACGAGATCGTCGATTTCCTGCTCGACCTGCGCATCGCCGCGCTCGACGACACCGAGCTGCGGCAGCTCCTCGACGACGAACGACAGCCCACAGCCTGAGAAACGTCAGGCGCGGCGCGACACGTCGCGCGCGCAAGGGCCCGGTACGCTGACGGCGTTCCGGGGGTGTAACGCCGCCGCCGCTCCGTGGGTCCGAGGGTTTGAGATGCGCACGTCGATTGGTCTGCGGTTGGCGATCGTTGCCATCGTGACCGCAGTGGTCGCCGGCACGAGCCTCGCAGCGTACGGCTACGTGTTCGGCTTCGATGATCCACGGGCAACGGCTGGACCGACCACCGCGGCGCCGCTCACGGTCGCGCGCACCACGGCACCTTCGACCACCACCACGACGGTGAAGGCCACCACCACGACCCGTCGTGTGCAGGGTGAACCGCCCATCGTGCAGATGCCGGCCGGCAACTACAGCGTGGGCTCGTCCGGTCCGGCGGTGCTCGCGTATCAGCAGCGCCTCGCCTCGTTGCACTTCGATCCCGGTGCCGTCGACGGCCACTTCGGCCAAGACACCCAGTACGCGATCGAGACCGTGCAGAAGCTCTACGGCCTGCCGCGCACGGGCGTGATCGACAACGCCGTGCGCTTCGCGCTGAGCGTCTTCAAGTGGCCCAAGGAGCACGTCCCCGCCGCGACGGCCGAAGCGAACCGCGCCGAGCTCGATCTCGACACCCAAGTGCTCGTCGTGTACCAGAACTTTCAGGTTCGCCTGATCACGACGACGTCGACCGGCTCGGGGCACGCGTTCTGCGGCGGCGACCAGGGTTGCCAGTACGCGGTCACACCCGCCGGCAAGTACGCGTTCCAGTGGCACTACAACGGGTGGCGCACGAGCAAGCTCGGTCACCTGTGGAACCCGTACTACTTCAACGGCGGCATCGCCGTGCATGGTTACCCCGACGTGCCCGTGTACCCCGCGTCGCACGGCTGTGCCCGCATCCCGATGGACATCGCCAACTACTTCGCGACCCTCGTGACACAGGGCGAGCCGATCTACGTGGTTGGCACGCCGGCGCCCGAGACCGGCACGCTGCCCGCGAACCCGCCGTCGACGTCATCGACCTCCACAGCACCGACCACGGCCCCGACGACGACGGTGCCGCACACCACCACCACCGTGCACGCGCCCAAGTCGACGACGACGACCACGCACCCGACCCCGACCACCTGACGCCTCGGCCCGGCCAGGCCAGGCCCGGCGACGAGCCTGGTGCTCACCCAACGGTCGGCGGCGCCGAGCTTCGACCGAGGCTCGCCCACGCCTCACGCGTGATCGCCCAGCGTTCGTGATCGCGCCACTGACCGCCCACGCGCAGGTACCGCGGCGAGAAGCCCTCGCAGCTGAACCCGCACCGGCGGGCCAGCGCACGCGACGGCGCGTTGTCGGGCTGGATGTTGGCTTCGACGCGGTGCAGATCGAGCGTGGTGAAGCACTCCCGCACGACGAGCTGGAGCACCTCCGTCATGTAGCCGTGGCCGGCGTGCGGCGCGAACCCGTAGTAGCCCACGAACGCCTGCTGGAGATTGCCGCGGATGACGTCGTTCACGTTCACGATGCCGACGAGGGCGCCATCATCGAGGCGGCGTGCGTGGTAAGCGAACCGTTCGCGACCCCGCACGCGCCGGAGGTACGCAGACCACTCGCCGGCTGTGGCGGGCGGGTGCACCCACGGGTCATGGAGGGGCTGACTCCGGCGCACCGCGGCGAGGAACTCGTCGCGGTCGGCCGCGCGCGGGTGCGCCAACGCCACACGAGCCCCGAGCACGAGCGGCCGCCGTCCCGCCACGCGCCCAACCTATTTTCTTTGTGACGGCTTCGCCTACCGCGACGAGCTCACTGCGCACCGACTCGCTCGCTTCGCTCGCCGCCCGTGAGGCTGTCTTCCGCCTGTCGGCGCCCGTGAGCGCGGCTCGAGCGTCAGCCGGCGAAGGGGTTGGAAGCCGGCATGGTGTTGTCGAGGAACGGGTCCGGGGCGGCCTCGGGCGTCTCGACCGAGAGTGCTTCGATACCGAGCTCGGCCGCGAGACCTTCGTATCCCACCGCTTCGAGCCGGTCCGCGATCTCGGGCCCGCCGCTCGCCACGATCCGGCCGGCCATCATCACGTGGATCCGATCGGGTCGCAGCTCGGCGAGCAGCCGGGCGTAGTGCGTGATGGCGAGCACGCCGAGACCGGCCTCGGTCGTCATCGCCTCGACGCGGCGGGCGACATCACGCAGCGCGTCGACGTCGAGGCCGCTGTCGATCTCGTCGAGGATGGCGAACTTCGGCTGCAGCAACGCGAGCTGCAGCGTCTCGAGGCGCTTCTTCTCGCCGCCCGAGAACTCATCGTTGACGCCCCGTTCGAGGAACTCGTCGCGTACCCCGAGCCGTTCGGCCTCGACCGCCACACGGGCGTCGAGCGCCGCGAGGTCATCGCCGTTGGCGCGAGCGCGCAGCGACGCGCCCACCAGATCGGCGACGCGTACGCCCGGGACCTCGACGGGATACTGCAGCGCCGCGAACAGACCAGCCTGCGCACGCTCCCACGTGGAGCGGCCCAGCAGCTCGACGCCGTCGATGGTGGCCGAGCCGGCCGTGACCGTGTAGTCGCGGTGGCCCATGAGGGTGTGCGTGAGCGTGCTCTTCCCCGAGCCGTTCGGGCCCATGACCACATGGACCTCGCCCGAGGAGAGCTCGAACGACACGCCGCGAAGGATCTCGGTGGTCCCGACCTTGGCGTGGAGATCGTCGACCCGCAGCGTGCTCACGACACCTCCAACATGATGTCGTCGCCTTCGACGAACACCTCATAGACGGGAACGGGGCGGATGGCCGGAAGTGTCTGCGGCTCGCCGTCGAGCAGCGAGAAGGTAGCGCCGTGCTTCGGGCACTCGATGGCGGTCTCGTCGGCCCAGACCTCGCCGTCGGAGAGGGAGAAGTCGGCGTGCGAGCATGTGTCGCCGATCGCGTAGACCTTGTCGCCGATGCGCACCACGCAGATCGCGCGGCCATCGAGGTCGAAGCGGCGAGCTTCGCCGTCGTTGATCGTCTCGAGCGGACCGAGGTTGTGACGTGTCATGACCGGCCCGCCGCCTGCTCACGGCCTCGCGACCGGCCACCCCGGTGCTCGATCTTGTCGATCACCGTACGGCGCAACGACGCGACGAGACCACCGTGCGGCAGGCGCGAGAACACGTCGTCGAAGAACCCGAGCACGATGAGACGCTCGGCGTCGGCCGGCGGGATGCCGCGCGATTCCAAGTAGTAGAGCTGCTCGTCGTCGATCGGACCGACGGTGCTGCCGTGGCTGCACTTCACGTCGTTGGCGAGGATCTCGAGGTTCGGGATCGACTCGGCGCTGGCACCCTCGCTCAGCACGAGGTTGCGGTTGGTCTGGTAGGCCTCTGACTTCTGCGCGCCTTCCCGCAGGCGGATCAGACCGGAGTACACCGAGCTCGCGGCGTCTTCGACCGCGCCCTTGAAGAGCAGCGCACTGCGCGTGCGCGGCGCGTCGTGATCCTGCAACGTGCGGAAGTCGAGCATCTGCTGGCCGTCGCCGAAATACGCGGCGACCATCTCGCTCTCGGCGCCCTCGCCCTGCAACAGGGCCTCGGCCCGCAACCGGGCGTAGTCGCCACCCAACGCGACCGACGCGGTCTTGAGTGTGGCGTCACGACCGAGACGAGCGCGTTGGAGCCCGATGTGCCACGTACGCGGACCGTGCTCCTGCACCGACAGGTACCGCACGTGCGCGTCGGGGGCGGCGTCGATCTCCGTGACCGCGTCGACGAGATGATCGGTGTTCGGCGAGCCGTAGCGCTCGAGCACGGTCACCTCGGAACGGCGGCCGGCGCGTACCAACGTGCGCGGGAAGCTTGCCTGACCGTCGCCTTCGCACCAGTGGAGCACGAGGATCGGCGCGTCGATCACGACACCGTCGGGCACGCTGATGAGCGCACCGCCCGGCAAGAACGCATCGTGCAACAGTGTGAACGCGTCGGTCGAGTCGCCGACCACCGCACCGAGCGACTCTCGCATCTCGTCGTCGACGCCGCACGTGGCGAGCTCGCACACGCGCACGCCGAGGGCCTCGAGCTCGGGATCGAGCTCGTGACGCACGACCCGCCCGTCGCGTACGACGAGCAGACCCGCGTGCGCGCCTGCTTCCATCGCCCACGGGCCGCCGCCCGGAGCCCGCTCATCGCCGGCGACGCCCAGGTCGGCGTCGGGTACAGGGCGGTAACGGCTCAGGTCGAGCTCGTCGATGCGGCTGTACCGCCAGATCTCCTCCGCCGGAGTGGGCCAGGCAGTCGACTCGAGCTGTTCGGCTGCCGCGACGCGACGCTCGACCAACCACTCGGGACCGCCGAGCGCGCGCGCGGCAGCAACGCTGAACGCAGGAAAGGCAACCATGGCGCGAGGGCGTCTAGCCCACCGCTCCTTCCATGTTGAGCTCGATCAGCCGAGACAGCTCCACCGCGTACTCCATCGGGAGCGTCTTGACGATCGGCTCGATGAAACCGTTGACGATCATCGCCGTCGCCTGCTGCTCCGAGAGACCACGCGACATCAAGTAGAAGAGCTGGTCTTCGCCGACCTTCGAGACCGTGGCCTCGTGGCCGATGCGGGCATCCTTCTCGTTGATCTCCATGTACGGGTACGTGTCGCTGCGCGAGTCTTCGTCGAGGATCAGCGCGTCGCAGCGCACGTGCGCCTTGACGTTCTTGGCGCCCTCTTCCACGCGCACGAGCCCGCGGTAGGTGGTGCGCCCACCGTCCTTGCTGATCGACTTGCTCTCGATGATCGATGTGGTCTCCGACGCAGCGTGGGTCATCTTCGCCCCGGCGTCCTGGTGCTGGCCGGCGCCCGCGTAGGCCACCGACAACACCTCGCCGTGTGCCTTCGGACCGACGAGCACCACCGCGGGGTACTTCATCGTGAGCTTCGAGCCGAGGTTGCCGTCGATCCACTCGACGCGCGACTCGGCTTCGGCGCGGGCTCGCTTCGTGACGAGGTTGTAGACGTTCGGCGACCAGTTCTGGATCGTGGTGTAGCGGATGTGCGAACCGGGCTTGGCGATCAGCTCGACGACCGCGCTGTGCAGTGAATCGCTCGAGTACACCGCCGCCGAGCAACCTTCCACGTAGTGCACGCTCGCACCCTCGTCGGCGATGATCAGCGTGCGCTCGAACTGGCCGGCGTTCTCGGAGTTGATTCGGAAGTAGGCCTGCAACGGCTGGTCGACGGTGACCCCCGGAGGCACGTAGACGAAGCTGCCGCCGCTCCACACCGCGCTGTTCAGCGCCGCGAACTTGTTGTCGCCCGGAGGGATGACGGTACCGAGGTACCGCTGGACGATGTCGAAGTGCTCGCGCACTGCCGTGTCCATGTCGCAGAAGATCACGCCGAGGCGGGCGAGGTCTTCGCGGTTGCGGTGATAGACGACTTCGCTCTCGTACTGCGCGGTGACGCCGGCGAGGAAGTTGCGCTCCGCTTCGGGGATCCCGAGCTTCTCGTAGGTGGTGCGCACGTTCTCCGGCAGCATGTCCCAGTCGGACACCTGCTCGTTCGACGGCTTGATGTAGTAGTAGATGTCGTTGAAATCGAGGTCGGGCATGTTCGCCGCGAACCACTCGAGCATCGGCTTCTTGGCGAAGCGCCGATACGAGTTCACCCGGAACTTCGTCATCCACTCGGGCTCGCTCTTGTGCGCCGAGATGGCACGAACGACCTGCTCGTCGATGCCCTTCTCGGGCCGGTAGACGAACTCATCGCCGTCGTTCCAGCCGAGCTTGTAGCTACCGAGGTCCACATCGTGGACGGCCATGGCGACACCCCTCCTGGGTCCGGCACCGCGGCGGCGCCGGTATTTACACTATCGCCATAGTACTAATGCCGCGAGGGCGCTCCAACTCCGCCCGAGCGCCGCGCTCAGGTGGTGGCGGTGGTGGTGGTCGTGGTGGAGGACGACCCCGGGACCGTCGTGGTGGTCGTCCCAGGGGTCGTGGGGGTGGTCGAGCCGGGCGTCGTGGACTGGGCGGCGGTGAGCTGGTCGATCAGCTTCTGCGCGTTGGCGAGGTCTTGGCCGGCCTTGGCGAAGTCACCCGCGGCCGTGTCGCTCCGGTACGCAGCCAGGTACTGGCTGATCCTCTGCAGCTGCTGTTTGACCGTGCCCGAGACCGATGGGCCTCCGCCACCCGTGTTGCCGGTCGGTGGTGGCGTGGTGCCGCCGAAGAGCTGACTGAGACCGTCGGCCACCGCGCTCGTCGCCGTGCAGCCGTCGACCGCTTGGGGCACGCAGCCGAGCACCGCCTTGCTGGCGTCGGCCATGGCGAGGTACTTGAGCCGCGGGAAGTTGGTGTCGGTGGTCTTCACGTACACGGTGCGCGCGTAGATGATCGAGTTCCCGACAGGAAGCATCTGCACGTCGCCCAGCACGAGCGTCGAGCCGTTCTGGCGCAACAAGCTGAACTGCTTCGAGATGTTCGGATCCTGTTCGATCTGCCGGGCCGCGGCGACGGGCGACGGCGTGCTGTCGCTCACATCGAATGCCGTGAGCTTGCCGTAATCGGTCGGTTTGCCCGCGACGAAGCCGTCGTTGCGCGCGATCAAGAAAGCGGTGAGGTTGTTGTCGCGCGCACCGCTGCGGCTCACCGGCACGAACGGAACGCTGAGCACCATCCCCGGACTCGTGTCACCCGGTAACTGCAGCGTCTGGTAGATGGGCGCGACGCCGTCGGCCGCGCTGCGCAGTCGCGCGGAGCGGCCGCCGTTCTCGCCGGCGACCGGCGTGGTGTCCGCGGTGGTCGAACCGGCTCCTACCGCACCCGTGCTCGGCTTGGGCGCAACGGACCACTGGTCAGTGCCGTTGTAGAAGTCTTCGGGCTTGGTGATGTGGTACAGCTCGTACTGACGGGCCTGCACCTTGAACAGCTGCTCGGGGTACCGGAAGTGCGGGCCGAGCGCGGCGGGGATCTTGCTCGAGTCGGTGAAGAGGTCGGGGAAAGCCTTGCGATACGAGCGCACGAGCGGGTCGGTGGGATCGACCACGTAGAAGTGCACCGTGCCGTCGTACGCGTCGACCGTCGCCTTCACCGAGTTGCGCACGTAGTTGAAGCCCGAACCGAGACCCGAGCCGGTGTCGACGTCGTTGCTGCCGACCGACTGTGAGTAGGGATACCGATCGGTGACGGTGTACGCATCGATGACCCACTCGAGATGCCCGTCGGGCTGGATCACGAGGTACGGGTCGGTGTCGAAGCGCAGGAAGGGCGCGGCCTTGGCGACACGGGCGCGGATGTCGCGCACGTAGAGCAGGCGCGACGAGTCGGTGACCTGGCTCGAGAGCAAGAGGTTCACGTCGGAGAAGCGCATCGCGAACGCGGCTCGGCGCAAGAAGCTCGACGTCTTCACGCCGCGCGTTCCCTGATAGTGCACGCTGCTGCGGCCGCCCTGCGCGTCCTTCAGCTCCACCTCGGCTTGCTTCGTGTCGACGATCGCGTAGTCGCCGGTGCCGTCGCCGAAGTAGACAGCCGGTTGCGTGATCGACAGCGAGCCCGTGGGCGGAACGTCTTTGACTGCGTAGCTCGGCGCATCCGCCACGCTGTCGGACGCGGCCGCGACGACAGCCGCGACGCCGTGGGTGTACACGAGATGGCGGTTCGTCCACGTGTCGTTCGGAAGGCCGCTGAGGTCGAGATCGCGAGCCGAGACGAAGACCTGCTTGCCCTTCTGATCACCGATCGTGTAGCGGTCGGAGCTCGGATTGCTCATCTGGTAGTAGGTCGCGAACTCCTGCAGCGCCTTGACCGGACCGGCAAGGGTGGCGCCGTCCCAGAGGCGCACGTTCGCCAGCGTGTTCTGATCGGCCGTGTTGGCGACCGCATCGTTCGTGAGCTTGTTCGTGTACGCGTAGCGCACGGTTCCGACCGACTTCAGGTCGAACGCCGATCGGGTTGCCTCGATATTTCGCCCGATGTACGTGCTCTCCCGTGCGAGCTCGTTGGGCTTCACGTTGAAGTTCTGCACATAGGCCGGGTACGCGGCACCGATCACGATCGAGATGAATGCCCACAACCCGACCGCGATGGCGGGAAGCGTCCAGCCTCGCTGCCAGATGTTCACGACGAACAGCACGGCGGCCACGATCGAGATCAGCGCCAGGAACTCGAGCGCGGGCAGCTCCGCTTTGACGTCGGTGTACGTGGCGCCGTCGACCGCGCCGCGGTGCGAGAACACGAGCTCGTAGCGACCGAGCCAGTACTGCGCCGTCTTGGTGATCGCCATCAACGCGAGGATCACCGACAGGTGCGCCTTCACCTGCGGGGTCACGTGCTGGTAGGGCGCCTGGAACCGAATGCCACCGTTGAGGTAGTGGAACACCGCGGTCACCAACAGCACGACCAGCAGCACCACGAACAGCCATTGGAAGATGAAGCGCAAGAAGGGCAGCTGGAACACGTAGAACCCGATGTCCTTGTGGAACTGCGGGTCTTTCACGCCCCAGTGCACGCTGTTGCGCCAGAGGATCCACTGCTTCCACTGCGAGGACGCACCCACGCCCACCAACAATGCGAACACCGCGGCCACGAGCACGCGCACGCGTCCGGCATAGGGCGTGATGAACGTGCGGTACCGCTCGACGATCTCGTCCTCGGGACCCATGTTGCGAAAACGCGGCGCGACGCGGTCGGCGACCGTGAGGCTCACGACCATCAACACGAACATCGCGGCCGTGAAGATCAGCGCCGGAACGATGTGGGCCACGAGCAGCGTGCTCCACGTGCTCCCGAAGCCAAGGTCGTCGAACCAGAGCTTGTCGGTGTAGAAGACCGCGAGCTGGCGGGCGCTCGCGATCAGCACGATCAGGACCACGACCGCGACGACGAGCGCGACGCGCGGCGCGAGGCGGCGACGCGCAGGAGGTTCAGGGGCCATCGGCGGGGGCGGCATGCGCATCGGTTCGGCAGGCTAACGGTCCGGCGGCACAAGACACCGCCGGGGGGTCACCCGTGGCTGGAATCGCTCACGTCGAGGCGCTCACGACCAGCGTGCATCGACACCCGGCGTGGGCGGGTGGATACGCGTGGCCCGTGGGGAACGATGATCCCTTGGCGGCCGGTTCGAGCGCGTTGTCGGCACAATCGGCACAGCAACCCTGCGCCGCCAGAACCCACCGGAGCGTCGACTCGGACCCGGCCGACTCGTAGATGCCGCGAGCGTGCGCCGCACCGAGCACGTCGAGGACGGCGGCTTCGAGGTGCTGCGACTTCCATTCGCGGTACCTCGCGTTCACACGCTCGGCGATCCGGTCGTCGTCGCCACCGTCGATCGCCGTGGCGACGCGTTCGCGCAGGGGCTCTACGAGGCTCGCGGCGAGCTCCACGCCCAGCGCGTCGGGTACGGCGCTCCCGCCACCGGCGGCGTACGCCTCGGCGACGCTCGGCGCGAGCGCGTCCGCCCAGGCCCGGCACTGTGCGTCGGCACCTGGGAGCACGACAGCCGCGACGGGCCGACCCTTCTGGCGGCGCAGCGCGTCGAGCAGCTCGTTCTGTTCGTCTTGCGCCGCGCGCTTGGCGCGCCTCGCCGCCGCGAGGAGCAGCCCTTGCAGCACGGCGTCGACCGCGCTCGGATCGTCGGGAGGCGCCGCGTCGGGGGTCCGGGCCGCTTGCGCATCGCCGCTCGCCGTGGGCGCCGGAGCTTCGTCGACCAGCGGGGCCGGGTCGCCCGCATCGGCCGCCTCGTGATCGGGCGCAACGGCTTCGGAGCTACCGGCCGTGTTCGCGGCCTGAGCGTCGACCGTGGCTTGCGCACGGATGCGCGCGAAGAGATCCTCGACATCCGGGGCGCCCCGCTCAGCCAGGTCGTCATCGGCCGGGTCGAGATCCGCGTCGTCGACTGCGGACCCGGCCTTGAGACCGTCGGCCGGAAGCACCGCGCCCTCAGCCGGAAGCACCGCGTCCTCAGCCGGAAGCACCGCGTCCTCAGCCGGAAGCACCGCGTCCTCAGCCGGAAGCGGGGCATCGGCCGGAAGCGGGGCATCGGGCTCGAGCGACTCGACCAGCTCCGGCGCCGCAACGTCGAGCGCGTCGTCGCGCAAGGCGGCTTCGATGGCCGCCGCGTCGAAGGTCTCCGGACGTGTCTGTTCGGCAGTGGTCTCCACCTGTGCGAGTGCCTCGGTCGCTTCGAGGAAGGTTCGCTTCACGGCTCGGTACGCATCGAGCAGGTGCTCGCGGCCGCTGCGCAGCTCGACGATCTGAGCCTGCAGCAGATCGCGGCGATGGGTGAGGTCGGCAAGCACTCGTTCGCGCACGGCGCGGGCTTGATCATGCAGCGCGCGACCGCGCGCCTTCGCCGTCTCGATCTCCTGGGCGGCGAGCTCGCCGGAGCGGTCACGGGTAGCCGCCGCGTCCCGATCGGCCGCGAGGCGCGTCTCGCTCGCGTACTGATCGGCGGCGCTGCGCACGTCGGTGGCCTGCTCCTCGGCACGCGCCATGAGCGTGGCTACCGCAGCGTCGGCCTCGCGGGTGCGGACCTCGAGCACGTCGGCGGCTTCGTCGCGCATGCGCTGGGCATCTTCTTGGGCCTCGGTGCGCAGCCGGGTCGCGGCCTCGTCGGCCTTGCCCCGAATGTCCTTGGCCGCCTCGCGGGCGCTGCGCAGGAGCTGCGCGGTCTCCTCGCCGAGGGCTTCGAGGAGCTCGCCCTCGTCGAGCGGCTTCGGATTGCGCAGCTTCTCGCGCAGCGCCTCGAGCTCTTCGCGCAGCTCCTGTTCGCGCTGCTGCGCGGCCTGCAGCTCGTCGGCGATGCGCCGCAAGAAGCTGCGTACCTCTTGTTCCGAGACACCACGGAACGATGAGGAGAACGCGCGGCTCGCGACGTCTTCGGGCGACAGACGGGGCGGAGTCGAGCTCGCCGTGCGCCGCTCACCGATCATCGCGCCTCCCTGCCCGGTTCGTGCGCAGTGATGCTAGTGGGGCGAGGGTCAAGCGTGCTTGCAGTCGAGGGGCTGGCCGCCGGCCTGCTCGAGTGCGCTCAACGCCTGGTCGAGCGTGCTGACGACGACGAACTTCATGCCCTTGGCCGCCGCCTGCGCGGCCTTCATGTCGTCGGAACCCGCCCCGACGACGAACAGCTTGGCGCCGGCATGGCGGGCCGCGATCACCTTCTTCGGCGTACCGCCGATGCCGCCGACGGTGCCGTCGGGTGCGATCGTCCCCGTCACCGCGATCTTCTGGCCGCCCGTGAGATCGCACGGGCTCATCAGGTCGAGCAGCGTGAGGGTCATGGCGAGGCCGCCCGACGGTCCCGTGACGTCACCCGTGTCGATGTTGATGTTGACGGGATAGTCGTATTGCACGTTGACACCGATCCCGATGATCGGTGCCGCACCCGCCGCGGCGCATTGGGGTGCCGTTGGGGCGAAGAGGCTCTGACCCTTGCTGTCGGTGCACGCGAGCTGCACGACGGCGGTCTGCTGGTGCCCGGCGCGCTTGTAGACGACGGTGACGCGCTCCCCGGGGCGGTGGGCCACGATCGCGTCGTGCAGATCGTTCCGCGACCGGGTCGCCTTGCCGTCGACCGACTCGATGATGTCGCCGCACGACAAGGTGCGTGCCGCGGGCACGTCACCGAGGATCTGCTCGACCAGCACGCCGGGGCGCGGCGTGAGCGTGTAGCCGAGCTTGCGCAATGCCACGTACTTCGCAGTCGCCTGCGAGTCGGTCATGTCGCAGACGTTCTGTTGGTTCTCGTTCACCGGCGACGGGGGCGGGAGCGGCTCCTCGCTCACGTTCGAGTCGAACAGCTTCTCCTTCAAGTAGTGCAACACCGTGGGGTGATCGTCGACGAAGACGGTGAGCAGCAAGAACGAGCCCGTGTGGCGGTAGGTGCGGGTGCCGTTGATCGTGACGCCGGCGGACAACGGCGTGGCGTCGCCGGGGCGTTCGAGGCGCTTGTCGAGGTGGTAGTTGAGCCCGACGACGATCGCGAGCGCGAGCACGACCGCGATCACGCTCGTGACGATGGCCCACGGGCCTGCCTTGTGGCGCGGCGGCGACCCGAACGGCGGCGGTGACCCGAAGGGAGGCGGCGCCTCCGGCGACGAGGAGCCGAACGAGAACGCGCCGGGCGAGGAAGGGCCGGGCGGCGGAGCCGCGGGATCGGCGGGATCGGACGCGATGGGCGCATCGGGGCCTGGTGTCAACGGATCGTCCGCGTCCATCGCTGCCAGCCTGCCACGTGCCGGTCCAGATCCAGGATCGGGTCGCCATCGCGTCGGGCCCGCACCTGTGGAATGCGCTCAGGACGCGGGCGGTGCACCTACGACGAGGCGACGAGCGTGGCGCGCGTGACGAGGCGCTCGCTCGAGGAACCGATCGGATGGCAGGTGAAGATCGTCATCTGGCTGCCCGGCAGCGGATCCTTGATCCACAGCGCCGTGTTCGGCACCACGAACTGCTGGTCCATCCGGTACGTGAACGTGGCGCCCGCGTTCGTGTGGACGATGATCAGATCGCCGGGATGCATGTTGGCGATCGCGTAGAACGGATGCGTGTGCGTGGTGCGGTGCCCGGCGATGACCATGTTGCCCGGCGCGCCCGGAAGGGCCGTCCCCGGCCAGTACGTCGGGCCCGCGTCGATGAAGTACTGCGCGATGCCGTCGTAGAGGGGCTGATCGAGCCCGATCGACGGGATGTCGATGCGACCGATCGTGGCCAACCCGGGCTGCGGCGCCAGCGCCGCGCTCATCGAGCCGTCGGGCAGGGCGGCCGCTGCCGCCGTGGTGGGCGGCGCGCTCGACGCGACCGTGACCGCCTTCTCGAGGGGCAGCGAGGCAATGTGGTGCGGCGCGGCCACGACCACACGGCGCGAGATCGTGTGCGCCAACGCCACCGGGCGGGGATGACCAACGGCGTGCGGCGCAGGAGCCGTGGTGGTGGTGCCGGCCGACACGGCCCGACCGGCGGTCCAGACGCTCCCGGCGCCGGCGAGGCCGCAGGCGGCCAGAGCGACGGAGGCGATGCAGGCTTGACGGCGAAGTCTCACCCCAATTCGATCGGCACAGGCCCTGGGGGCTGTAGCGCCGAACGCCCCCTAAAGGGCCCAAGTTGGTGCAATGTTGTACATGCCCTTGCTCGACCTCGACTCCCCGGACCCCACCCGGCGGGCCACCGCTGCGACCGCACTGGGGCTCGCGTCGAGCCGGTGGGCGCGCGGCACCACGGCCGCACTGCGCCGCCTCGTCGACGGCGATCCCGACGCTCGCGTGCGGCGTGCCGCCGTGGGCGCGCTCGTGCGCCGCGGGTCGGCTGCGACCGCGGCGCAGGCCTGGCAACAGGCCGCCGGTGACGTTGACGCGTCGGTCCGGCGCCGGGCCGCAGAGCTCGCCCCGACGGCCGCCGGCCCCGTCCCGACCGGGGCCGTGCTCCAGCTGCTCGCCGACGACGAGCCGCTCGTGGCCGAAGCAGCAGCGTTCGCGCTCGGCGAGCGCCCGGCCGAAGCGGAGGTGGTGCAGGCGCTCGCGGCCGCCGTGACCGATCATGGCGATCCGCTGGTGCGCGAAGCCGCCGTCGCCGCGCTCGGCTCACTCGGCGACGAGCTCGGACTCCCGGCGATCTTGCGCGCGTGCCGCGACAAGCCGGCGATCCGGCGCCGCGCGGTCTTGGCCTTGGCCTCGTTCGAGGGTGCCGAGGTCGACGCCGAGCTGCAACGCGCCCTCGAGGACAAGGACTGGCAGGTTCGCCAAGCCGCCGAGGATCTCCTCGAGCCCTAGCGACTCGAGCGCATGTCGTCGCCGCGGCTGAGGAACATCTCGCGCAGCGAATCGAAGTTCTCGAGGCAACGCCCGGCGCCGACGACCACGCACTCGAGCGGAGCGTCGACGAGATGCACAGGCAGCTTGGTCTCCTCGGCGATGCGCCGATCGAGACCCTTCAGCATCCCGCCACCACCCACGAGGTGGATGCCGTTGAGGATGAGGTCTTGCGCGAGCTCCGGAGGCGTGCGGGCAAGGCATGAGATCACCGCGTCGCAGATCGAGCGCACGACTTCCTCGATCGCGCCACGAACCTCTTCGGGGATGAGCATCACGGTCTTCGGAAGGCCGCTCATGAGGTCGCGGCCGCGCACCTCGGCCTTCCACTCGTCGGCCACCGGATACGCGGAACCGATCGCGAGCTTGATCTCCTCAGCAGTGCGCTCACCGATCGCGATGCCGTACTCCTTGCGCACGTAGCCCTGGATCGCGGCGTCGATGTCGAACGAACCAACCCGCACGGCTTCGAGCGCAACGATGCCGCCGAGCGAGATCACCGCCACCTCGGTCGTGCCACCGCCGACGTCGATCACCATGTTGCCGAGCGGTTCGTGGATCGGTAACGACGCTCCGATCGCCGCGGCCATCGGCTGTTCGAGCAGGTGCGTCTCGACGGCTCCCGCACGTCGGGCGGCCTCCCGCACGGCGCGCTGTTCGACGGCGGTGATCGCCGACGGCACGCAGATCAACACGCGCGCTCGATAGAAGCGGTGCACGCCGACGCGCTGGAACAGCAGGCGGATCATGCGTTGCGTGATGTCGAAGTCGGTGATGGCGCCACCGCGCAACGGGCGGACTGCGACGATGTAGCCGGGTGTGCGGCCGATCATCTGCCACGCGTCGTGGCCCATGGCCAACACCTCTTGGGTGCGGCTGTTCAGCGCGATCACCGTGGGCTCGTTGAGGACGATGCCCTGTCCGCGCCCATAGACGAGCGTGTTCGCGGTACCGAGGTCGATGGCGAGATCGCGAGCCACGCGCGTCAGTCCCCGACGCGCGGACGCGCGCCACGTGGTGCGCCATCGCGCGGCGCGAGCGCGTCGAGGTTGCGCTCGAACTCGCGGATGCTCGCGTCCATCGAGCTTCGGGGCCGATGCCGCACGAGCACTGCGGCGATGCCCACCGTGCTCAACATGACGACTGCGAGCAGATACCACATGTCAGCGGCCCGACTCGCTGCTCACCGACGCCGCGTCCCTGCCGACGGCTCGGATGTCGTGCGCGCCGAGCGCCCAGTCGGCGCCGCCGTCCCAGTGCTCCTGCTTCCAGATCGGCACCGCCGACTTCAACGTGTCGATGCAGAATCGCGCCGCTTCGAAGGCGTCGCCGCGGTGCGGCGCGGATGCCACCACCACGACCGATGCCTCGCTGAGGGCCAGCGGTCCGAGCCGGTGCAGCAGTGCCAGCCGCTCCACGCTCGGCCAGCGCCGGCGCGCCTCGGCCGCGATCTCGGTCAGCCGCTCCCGTGCGGGCCCCTCGTAGGCCTCGTAGGTCATCGAGGTGACGCCGTCCCGGCCCTCGGCGTGATCGCGCACCACACCGGCGAACGTGACGGTCGCGCCGGCACGCGGCGTGACGGCCCATCGCGCGGCTTGCGCCTCGGGCAGCGGATCGGTGGTGAGAGCGATCCAATCGCCGCCCGTCGCGGGCGCCTCGATCGGCATCCCACCAGTCTACGAAGCGCGTGCCATCCGGCCCCAAGGGCCTGCATCGACCTCCCCGGGCTGAGGGCCGCGGACAAGGGCGCGTTGACCTTCCGTACACTCGCGCGGCTGATCCGACCGGATCGCGAAAGGCTTCAGCCGGAGTGCAGGATCCCACCCACCACGGCGACGCCGACGACGGCGAGCACGACGACCACGACGCCGACGTGCTGGGCTCCGGCGAGCGCGACCTCGACGATGCGGTGCCGGCCGGTGCCGCATCCCGGCGCGTTCCCGACCCGATGGACCGGGTCTGGCGCCACCCGTCGGAGATCGGCGCGGCGCGCCCACGTGCCGCCGCGCCGGCACCAAGAGGTGCCCGCGCCCGCTCCCGAGCCGGGGTCTGGCCGCTGACTCTCGTGGCCGCCGCCGCCGGATCGCTCGTCACGGTCGCGGTGCTCGCGGCCGCCGGCGCGATCGGCCACGACACCCGGGCCACCGTCGCCGCGGCGGCGCGCCCCAACCCGGGCCCGAGTGACGCGAGCGTCGTGCGGGCCGCCGCCTCGGTGCAGCCCGCCGTCGTGGGGATCCTGGCGCGCGACGCGACCGGCGCACGGCGGGGCTCGGGTGTGTGCATCCGCCACGGGGCCGAGATCGTGACCGCGGCCTCGGTGGTGGGGAGCGCACGCACCGTGGTCGTGACGTCGCCCGACGGCACCACCGGCACGGGCACGGTCGTCGGTCGCGACCCGGCGAGCGGCGTGGCGCTCGTGCGCCTCACAGCGGATCTCACGGTTGCCAGGCTGGCCGGGACTGTTCCGGCCACCGGAGCGAAGATCTCGATCGTGGCCGCGGGCTTCCTCGAGCTGAGCACAGTGACCGGGCACGACGTCTGGCTCGCCGACGCATCGGGCGTCACCATGCGGGGGCTCATCGGGACCAGCGCGGTCGGATCGACGAGTACGGGCGGTGCCGTCGTCGACGACACCGGCGCCGTCGCCGGCGTGATCGTCGCCGCCGACGGCACGGCGATCCCGATCGGCTACGCCGAAGACGTGCTCGAAGCGCTGCGCGTCGACGGTCGCGTCGACCACGGCTGGGTGGGCATCAGCGGCACCGACCGCGACGGCGAGGCGGTGGTCACCGGCGTCACACCGGCCAGCCCCGGGGCCGGCGCAGGGATCGCGCCCGGCGACGTGATCGCTCGGGCCGACAGCCACCCGGTTGCGAGCATGGCCGAGGTGATGGCCGCCGTGCGCTCCCGCTGGCCCGGCCAGACCGTGCGCCTCGAGGTGCAGCACGGTCAGACCGCCCGTGAGCTCGACGTGGTCGTGGCGAGCGAGCCGGAAGCCAGACCGCCCCACGTGCTCCTTGTGCACAACTTGTGACGTCGAGCCGGCACGCAATCGTGACGCTGCCCTGCACCGCGCGAACATGGCCGTCGACTCGGAGGAAGGTACGCCGGTGACAACCGAATCCACGCTCTCCGACGAAGACCGCGAGCTGCTCAACGCGTTGCAGTGGGACTTCCCGCTCGTCGCGGAGCCGTACGCGGCGCTCGCGGCTCGAATCGGGCTCACAGAGGCCGACGCGATCGCGCGCATCCGTAGCGTCAAGGACAGCGGCGTGCTGCGCCAGCTGTCGGCGATCTTCGACACGCGCGCGCTCGGCTACAGCTCTGCGCTCGTGGCCGCCAAGATCGATCCGGACCGCATCGACGACGCGGCGGCGATGATCAACGAGCATCCTGGCGTGTCGCACAACTACAAGCGCAACCACGACTACAACCTCTGGTACACGCTCGCAGTGCCGCCCGGCGACGACTTCGACGCGCACCTCGACGTGTTGCACGCCGAATCGGGCGCCACCGTCACGCGCAAGCTCCCCACGCTGCAGCTGTACAAGATCGGCGTGAAGCTCGACATGACGGGTCGCACCGCGGCCGACGCGAAGGCCACGGTCCTCGAGCACGAGAAGCCGGAGCGCAGCCCCGACATGGTCGCGCCGGTGCTGTCCGACATCGAGATCGCCACGATCCACATCGTGCAGGAAGATCTGCCGCTCGTGAGCCGTCCGTTCGACGCGCTCGGCGAACAGCTCGACGTGAGTGGCGACGACGTGCTGGCGATGATCGCGTCGTTCAAGGAGCGCAAGCTCATGCGACGCTTCGCGGCGGTGATGAACCACCGCAGCGCCGGCTTCAAGGCGAACGCGATGGGCGTGTGGGCGGTGCCCGACGACAAGCTCGACGAAATCGGCCCGTACATGGCCGGCTTCGCGGCGGTGTCGCACTGCTACCGGCGGCCGACGTACGAAGACTGGCCGTACTCGGTGTTCACCATGGTGCACGGCCGCAGCGCGCGCGACTGCGAAGCGATCATCGAGGCGATCCGCAGCGAGACGGGCGTCGACGAGTACGCGCTGCTCTGGTCGGTCAAGGAGTACAAGAAGGTGCGCGTCCGCTACTTCACGCCGGAGTGGCAACACTGGCGCGACGCCCACCTCCAGACCGCCTGACGACGCGCGAGCGGGGGTAGTGACCTCTGCTAACGGCGCCGGCGGCGTGTCAGCCACCACGTCGCGCCGCCCGCGCCGGTGAGCAGCGCGGCGACGGCGGCGATCCACGGCAGCGGTCGCCGGCGCGCTTCGGGATCGCCGGCGAGCAGGATCGCCTCTTCGTTCGTGTGCTTCGGCGCCCAACCATGCGCTTTGAGCCGATCATTGGCGATCACCCAGCTGTGCACGAGATAGGGCAGCACCGAGGGCGGCGCATCTCCGACGCCCGTCGCCCACAAGGCCCGCAACGCGCGCTCGGCCACTTCCTCGGGCACGGCCGGCGGCCGTCGATGCGGCGCGACTGCGAGCGCTTCTTCGTGGCCGAGCCATCCGTCGGCCGCCACGTTGAACACGCCTTCGAGATCGTCGTTGACCGCGAGCACGAGTGCCGACGCAGCGTCGTCGACGTGCACCACCTGCAACGGCGGTGTGGCGCCCCGTACCGACGCAGGCGCGCGTCCAGCCGCGACTCGCGCCCACAGCGTGTGGGCACCGGCCCCGACGACCGGCGCGATGCGCAGCACGGTGGTGACGCTGTCGGTCTGTGTCGCGTGCCAATCGGCAAGCAGTCGCTCGCATTCGGCATCGTGGGCGGCGGGCCAGAAGCCCGGGTTGGGTCGCAGCGGGGCGTCTTCGGTGATCGGCACGGGGTTGTTGGCCCACGCGCCGTAGACCGCCGCACTCGACGCGCGCACGATCTTGCGCACTCCGGCTGCGGTCGCAGCCTCGAGCAGCCGTCGGGTGCCGTCGACGTTGACGCGCCGGGCGAGGTCTTCGTCGGGCACCGGGCCGACGATCGCAGCGAGATGCACGACCGTCTCGACGCCGGCCAACACGCCGGCAAGGTCGGCGGTCGTGAGGTCGACCAGATGGAACTGGAGCGCGCGCGTGCGCCGCGGTGGTTCGCGCACGTCGATGCCGACAACGCGAGCCGGAGCGCCTTGCACGTCGAGGAGCGCCAACAGTCGTTGCCCGAGCAGCCCCGACACGCCGGTGATCGCGATGGCACCAGCGCGCGGGGTCGGCATCCCTCCAGTCTGCCGCACGACGTGGCGAGCCCCGGAAGCCAGCCCGATTGCAGTCCGTACACTGGCTCCGTGAGCGACCAGCCTCCCGATGGCCCCTTCGGCCAGTTCCCCTTCGGTCCCGGGGGCTTCGATCTCTCCGAGATCTTCCGCATGCTGCAGTCACCCGGTCCGGTGAACTGGGAGCTGGCCCGCGAGATCGCGCAGAACCTGGCCGCCGGCGATCCCGAGACGGGCGAGCCGCGCGACGACCCCGCGGTCGATGCCCAGCGCGCCGACTCGCTGATCGCGCTCGTGCGCGCCGCGCAGACGCACGTGGCGGGCGCGACCGGCCTCGCGGAAGCCGCGGCCGTGCCCGTGCAGGTGGTGACGCGCCGCGAATGGACCACGATCACGCTCGACGGTCTCCGGCCGGTGCTGGAGGCGTTGGCCACCACGATGGCGAAGCCGTTCGGCGCGCCGGGAGGCGGTCTCGACCAGCCCGCCGCGAATCCGTTCTCGGCCGGCGCCGACGCGCCCGATCTCCTGGCCGGCGTGATGGGCGCGCTCACACCGATGTTGTTCGGGGTGCAGGCCGGCTCGCTCGCAGGTCTGCTGTCGCAGCACGCGCTCGGCCAGTTCGATCTGCCACTGCCCCTCGGAGGCGAACCCCGCCTCGCGTTCGTGCAGTCGAACATCGATGCGTTCACGAACGACTGGTCGCTCGCGCCGAACGACCTGATGTTCGCCCTCGCGCTGCGCGAAGTGGTGCACGCCGCGCAGCGATCAGTGCGCTGGGTACGTCAGCGGCTCGTTCGGCTCTGCACCGATTACGTCACGAAGTACGAGCTCAATCCCGACGTGCTCATGGAGCGCATGCCGTTCCTCGATCAGCTCGAAGACTTCGATCCGATGGAGGCGTTGCAACAAGGCGAGCTGCCGCAGATGCCGGCGATCGACGTGGATCCCGAGGCGCTCCTCGCGGGTATGCGCACGCCCGCGCAAGAACCGGTGTTGGCCGAGCTGGCACGCTTCGGCGCCGTGCTCGGCGGTTACGCCGACGCCGTGCTCGACGCACTCGAATCCAGCTTGCTGCCCGACGCCGCGCGCATCGAGGAAGCCCTGCGTCGCCATCGCGTCGAACGCGGCCAGGCCGCAGAGTTCGTCGACTCGATGCTCGGTCTCGAGATCGACCGGGAGCAGTACGAGCGCGGCCACGCGTTCTGCGGTGGTGTGATCGAGCGAGCCGGGCTCGTGGGGCTGAATCGCCTCTGGGAACGCGAGGCGCACGTTCCCACGGAAGCCGAGCTCGATGCACCCGGTCTGTGGATCGCGCGTGTCGAGCTCGACCTGCCCGACTGACGCGGCGTCGATCGCGGCGCCCGCTAGCTCGACGTGGGGGTGGGGCCACCGAGCCCGTGCTCTTCGCGGCTGACGAGCCGGCGGATGTTGGCCGCGTGCCGCGCGATGATCAGCGCGGCGAGCACCGCGATCACCACCACTTCCCAGACGTCGTAGCGCAGGATCCCGACCGTCACCGGGAACGCGACGCAGATCAGCAGCGAGGCGATCGACGCTTTGCCGAGCACCTTGGCGATCAGCGCCCACACCACGGCGAGGCCCAACACCACGAGCGGGAACAGCACCACGAGCATCCCGCCGGCGGCGGCCACGCCCTTGCCACCCTTGCGACCGAGCGGGAACGTGTGGCCGACGACGGCGGCCGCGCCGAGCAGGTAGGCGGCCCCGCGCCCGTCGATGGCGAGACCGAGACCCGACGCCGCGGCGCCCTTGGCGAAGTCGACGGCGAGGACCAGGGCTCCCATGCGCCAGCCGAGCAGCCGGGCCACGTTCGACGCGCCGGGGTTGCCCGACCCGGAGGCGGTGACGTCGAGGCCACGGGCCCGCGCGACGAGCACCGCGGTCGGGAACATCCCGAGGAGGTAGCCGACCGGCAACAGCACGAGCGCGAGCACCATGGCGCCGCATCTTCGCAGCCGCGGGCGCACGGAAGCGGCCTCAGGGCGCATCGACTCGGATCGTGGCGCCGACTTGATCAAGCAGCCGGCCGATTGCGATACGATTAGCACTCGCGCGCCGCGAGTGCCAGACCGGGTCACACGAGCCGCCGGCGTCACAGGGAGCCCGCCACATGCCGACCTACGAATACCGGTGCAACAAGTGCGGCGAGCACTTCGACTTGTTCCAGACCTTCGCCGAGGAGCCCCTGAAGAAGCACCCCGGCAAGTGCGGCGGCAAGGTCGTCAAGGTCATGTCGCCGGCCGGCATCGTGTTCTCGGGCAGCGGCTTCTACAAGACCGACAACCGTCGCAGCAGTGGGGCGCGGTCGTCGAGCTCGGAATCCAAGAGCTCCGCGTCCGAGTCGAAGAGCTCCGAATCCAAGAGCTCCGGGTCCGAGTCGAAGAGCGGATCGGGCGAGACCAAGAGCTCCGAATCCAAGGGCTCCGAGTCGAAGAGCGGATCGGGCGAGACCAAGAAGAGCGCGTGAGCGACGCCGGTGCGCCCGGCGCCGACATCGGCATCTTCGGCGGATCGGGCTTCTACGAGCTGTTCGACGAAGCGGCCGGTGGCACGACCACTCTGGCGATCGACACGCCGTACGGCCCGCCCGCCGGCCCGGTCACCCTCGGACACATCGGCGGCGTGCGCGTCGCGTTTCTTCCTCGTCACGGCCCCGACCATCAGCACGTGCCGCACCAAGTTCCGGCGCGCGCCAACGTGTGGGCAATGGCGCGCCTCGGAGTGCAGCGCATCATCGGCCCGTGCGCAGCCGGCTCACTCGCCAACCACGTGCACCCGGGCGACTTCGTCGTGCTCGACCAGCTCGTCGACCGCACCTGGGGCCGACCCGACACGTTCTACGACGAGGGCGCCGCGCACCATGTGAGCTTCGCGGATCCGTACTGCCCGCAGCTGCGCAGCGCCGCGGTCGATGCCGCAGCACGCTGCGGCATCACGGCGCACGAGCGCGGCACGGTCGTGGTGATCAACGGTCCGCGCTTCGCGACACGCGCGGAGTCGCGCTCGTACCGCGACCAAGGCTGGGAAGTGATCAACATGACGCAGTATCCCGAGGCGTACCTCGCCCGCGAGCTCGGAATCTGTTACTGCGGCGTGGCCCTGATCACCGATTACGACACCGGCGTGGAACACGACCCGGGCATGGAGCCCGTGACCCAAGAACAGGTGTTCGCGTTCTTCGAGGACAACCTGCACCGCGTGCGCGAGCTGCTGGCTGTGCTCGTGCCATCGCTGCGCTCCACGCGCAGCTGCGACTGCGCCGCGGCGCGCGGACCATTGGTCAATCCGCCCCTTCCCGCTTAGGATCACTCCACTTCCCCCTGCAATCCGCTGGTTCCTCGCGGTTGCTCGCGGTATGCGAGCTTGGGAAGGTTGCCGTGATCCGTTCCCCACGCGCCTGGGCATGGCGTTCACTCGCCGTCGTCGTCGCGCTCATCACCGCCGTTGTCGTGAGCAGCGACCTGCGTGCGCTGCACGCGCACGCCCACGATCTCGGAGCGCCCCGTCAGGTCGTCGTCGCCCGACACGACCTCGTGCTCGGTCATCACGTCGCCGCCGCCGACCTCGACGTGGTCACGCGCTACTCGACACAGGTCGCCGCCGGCGCGCTCCGCAGCGCACGCGACGCTGTCGGGCGCACCGTCACGCTGTCGGTCGCCGCCGGCGCCCCTGTGCTCGGCCACAACCTCGCGGCGACCGCAGGTGGCTACGGCGTGGTGCTCACGACCGACACGAGGGTCGTGCGCGTCCCCGACGTGCAGGGCCTCGACCCCGCGGTCGGAGCGGTCGTCGACGTGGTCGCCACGTACCGCAGCGACCAGCCGAGCGGCGGCCTGGCCACGATCGTCGCCCCCGGTGGCGTGGTCGTGGAGGCCGATCGGTCGCCCGCGGCCGCTCGGTCCGACTCTGCCGCGGCGGCGGCCGAACGGGGCACCGACCTCGCGGTCGCGCTCTTGGTGCGTCGGTCCGACGCGTTGCGAATAGCCTCCGCGCTTGCCAACGGCCAGGTCGTCCTGGCCCTCGCGCCTCCGGAGGAAGCCTGTTGCTCGCCGCATTGAGAACGCGTCGGAGCCACGCCGCAGCCGGCCTGCTGATCGTGGTGGTGCTGCTGTGGGGCGGGGCGTCCGCCGCCTTCGGATTCGCGCACACCACGGCGACCGCGCGTGCCGCACGCCACGAGCTGAGCGCCGGCAAGGCCGTCGTGTTGGGTGTGGTTGAGGGCATCACCGAGTACTTGCCCGTCAGCTCCACCGGACACCTCGAGATCGCCGAACGCCTGCTCCACGTGGGTACCAAGAAGTCGACCAAGGATGCGGCCGACACGTACCTGATCGTGATCCAGGCCGGCGCGATCCTGGCCGTGTTCGTCCTCTACTGGCGTCGCGTCGTCGAGATCGTCCAAGGGCTGTTCGGCCGATCCGAGGAAGGCCGGCGCCTCCTCACCACGCTCGCCATCGCCTTCGTGCCCGCGGCCGTCGTCGGGATCGTCGGTGAGAAGGCCATCAAGAGCCATCTCCTCAAACCGCTGCCGATCGCGGCCGCCTGGGTCGTCGGCGCCATCGCCATCCTCGCCATCGGCTCACGCCTGCATCGCAACGCGGCGAACACGGGTCGGCCCCTCGAAGCGCTCACGAACCACGACGCGCTCGTCATCGGCGCGGCGCAGGTGCTGGCGCTGTGGCCCGGAACGAGCCGCAGCCTCGTGACGATCCTGGCCGCGCTCGTGATCGGCCTGTCGCTGTCGGCCGCAGTCGAGTTCAGCTTCCTGCTCGGTCTCATCACGCTCGGCGCCGCCACCGTGTACGACAGCGCCAAGCACGGCAAGGAGATGATCGACACCTACGGAGTGGCCAACCCGCTGCTCGGCTTCGTGGTGGCGTTCGTGGCGGCGGTGATCGCGGTGCGCTGGATGGTCACCTACCTGCAGCGCCACGACCTGTCGGTCTTCGCCTGGTGGCGCATCCTCGCCGCGGTCATCGTGGTCATCCTGCTCGCGGCAGGAACAATCTGATCGCGACGGCTCCTCGGGCGTGACCTCGACCGTCAGCTTCCGCTCATCGTCATGTCGGCGAGCAGCAGCGTCACACCGGCCGCTCCGCCCGGCAGGAACGTGAGATCGTCGCCGACGGCCACCACGTCGAGCAGCATGCGGGGCAACGTCGAGGCGATCGTGACCTCGCGCACCGGCTCGGCCAGCTCGCCGCCCCGCTTTTTTAATGATACGGCGACCACCGAGAAGTCTCCGCTGATCGGGTTCGTTCCCGAGTGGATGCCG
>JADGOO010000062.1 GCA_017882905.1 Acidimicrobiia bacterium
ACCGAGAAGTCGACCGCGACGATCTCCTCCGACGGGCTCGCCGAGCTTGCCGGCGTGAACGCCGCGAAGGTGCGCAAAGACCTCTCGTACCTGGGCTCCTACGGCACGCGGGGCGTCGGCTACGACGTGGAGTACCTGCTGCACGAGATCAGCCGTGAGCTCGGACTCACCCAGGACTGGCCGTGTGTGATCGTCGGGGTCGGGAACCTCGGCGCCGCGCTCGCCAACTACCACGGCTTCGGCGCACGCGGCTTTCGAGTGGTGGCCCTCGTGGATGCCGACCCGGCCAAGCACGGCCGTCGCGTCGACGACGTCGAGATCGAGCCCATCGAGTCGCTCGCCACGATCGTCGCCGAGCGCGGGATCGCCATCGGCATCGTGGCCACGCCCGCGGCGGTGGCCCAAGATGTGGCCGATGCGCTGGTGGCTGCGGGCGTACGCTCGATCCTCAACTTCGCCCCGGCGGTGATCGCGGTGCCCGACGACGTGTCGCTGCGCAAGGTCGACCTCGCGACCGAGCTGCAGATCCTCAGCTTCTACCAGCTGCGCCGGGGTGTCCCCGCGAGCGGCAGCCTGGTAGGCGAGCAGGCGGGATGAGCGGACCCCTCACCGGCTGGCCCGTCAATCTCTTGGTTGCGGGCCGGCGAGTGGTGGTGGTCGGCGCGGGACGGATCGCGGCCCGCAAGACAGAGCCACTCGTGGAGCTCGGTGCGCAGGTGGTGGTGGTCGCCCCGGAGATCGGCACGGCGATGGCCGAGCTCGAAGCGGCCGGCAAGCTCGCCGAAGTGCGCCGGCGGGGCTTCGAGCCGGCCGACCTCGACGGGGCCTGGGTGGCCGTGACCGCGACCGACGTGGCCGCCGTGAACGCCGCCGTGTTCGAAGCCGCCGAGGAGCGCCGGGTGTGGTGCAACAGCGCGGATGACCGAGCGAACTGCTCGTTCACGCTGATGTCGGTGGTGCGGCGAGCCGACCTCGTGGTGGCGATCGGCACCGGCGGCCGCTCACCGGCCCTGGCCGCCCACCTGCGCCGGACCCTGAGCGCCGAGATCGGCCCGGAATACGAGACCCTCCTCCAGCTGCTGTCGGAGGCGCGCGAAGAGATGCGGGCCGGCGGTCTCAGCAGCGAAGAGGCCGATTGGCAACGCGCGTTCTCGTCGGGCATCGTGGACCTGGTGCGCGCGGGCAGAGTTGCCGACGCGAAGGAGCTGTTGCGGACGTGTCTGTGATCGTTGTCGGTCTCAACCACCGCACGGTGCCGGTCGCGCTGTTGGAGCGCATGGCCGTGCCGGATCAGCGGCTCGGCAAGGCGCTCCAGGACCTCGCCAACCGCGAGCACCTCTCTGAGGTGGTGGTGCTCTCCACGTGCAACCGCACCGAGATCTACGCCGACTGCTCGCGATTCCACGCCGCGGTCGGCGACATCGTGGAGTTCCTCGCCGAATGCTCGGGCGCGCACCCCGACGAGTTCAACGACCACCTCTACACGTACTACGACGACGCGGCCATCTCCCACCTCTTCTCCGTGGGCGCCGGCCTCGACTCGATGATCGTGGGCGAAGGCGAGATCCTCGGACAGGTGCGCGACGCGTGGCTGCGCGCCGAGGGCGAAGGAACGTGCAGCACGCTGCTCGGCCGCGTGTTCCGCCACGCCGTCGAATCAGGCAAGCGCGTCCGCACCGAAACCGAGATCGGCCGGCATCCCGTGTCGATCTCGTCGGCGGCCGTGGCCGTCGCCGCCGAGCACCTCGGCGGTGTGGAAGGTTGCCGCGTGCTCGTCATCGGCGCCGGCGAGATGGGCGAAGGCATGACGATCGCGATCGCCGCGCGCGGCGTGGCCGACGTGTGCGTGGCCAACCGCACCCTGGAGAAGGCAGAAGCGCTGGCGTTGCGGGTGGGTGGACGCGTGGCCGAGCTCGACACGCTCATCGAAGAGCTGCGAGCGGCCGACATCGTGCTCGCGTCCACGGGATCGTCGGAGGTGCTCCTCGAGCGCTCGGCGGTCGAGGCCGTGATGCGCGATCGCACCGACCGCCCGCTGCTCATCGTGGATGTGGCCCTCCCCCGCGACATCGATCCGGGCGTGGGCGAGATCCCCGGCGTGACGCTCCTCGACCTCGACGACCTGAAGGGCTTCGCGCAGCGATCCACCGATCGCCGCCGCGCCGAGATCGGCCGGGCGCGCGAGATCCTCACCACCGAGCTGTCGCGCTACCGCGACGATCGTCGGGCCCGCCTCGCGGCACCGGTCATCACCGCGCTGCGGCGTCGAGGCGACGCGCTGCGCGCGGCCGAGATCGATCACTACCGCGGTCGCCTCGCGCATCTCGACCCCGACACGTTCGCGGCCGTCGAGGCATTGACGCAGGCAGTGGTCAACAAGCTGTTGCACGAACCGACGGTGCACGTGAAGGAAGCGGCCGGCACCGACCGCGGCGACCTGCTCGCCGACGCGCTCACGACGCTCTTCGACCTCGAGCTCCCCGAACGCGACACCTGAGCGCACCAGCCCACGTGGACCGCGAATCCTGAACGCGGGGCGTGGCGAGCGTGGTCGGGCATGTGTCCCGTTTCGCCGCCTTTGCCAGGCGCGCTTGTCCGTTTGTGCCACTCGCCGTGGTAAGAATGGGCAAATAGCACCCTAAGTCACGTCAAGACTCGGCCAGCTCTCTCAAGGAGTTAGGGGCGAAAGGACGATCGTGCTCGAAGATGAAGGTTCGGGCGCGCCTCGCGGCAGCGCGGCGCCGGAGCCTTCCAAGGGAGCACAGGTGGACAAATTCCGACGTCGTCAACGGGTCAAGCGCTTCGCGCCGATCGTGGTCGCGGTGCTCCTGCTCGGCATCCTGCCGCGCCTCGTCACCGCGTCGAGCTCCTGGGCGCACGTGGGCCAGGTCGGCCAGCCCACCACGTTCACGGCTGCCACGAGCTCCTCGCCGAAGACCACGCTGCCCACCGGCGCGGTCACGGGCGACGTGCTCGTGAGCATGATCGAGACGCCGCCCACCTCCACCGTCACCTGCGGCTGGGGTTGGACCAAGCGCGTCGACGCCGTCGACGGCGTGGCCACCCGCGTGGTTGCGTGCACCACCACCGTGCACCTCCCCCAGGCCCAGCCCGCCGCAGTCATCACACCCGCCAGCGCCGTGTCGATGGTGACCACCGCCTACCGCAACGTGGACCTCGCCGCGCCGATCGGCGCATCGGCGACGAACCTCGGCTACCGCAGCCCGTCGGTCACCGTGAGCCGCGCCGGTTCGATGGCAGTCTTCGCGCACGCCAGCGCCCAGTGGCAGCTCGCGTACGGCGCGCCGCGCAGCGCCAAGCTCGTCGCCGCCGTCGACGACGCCGCCGGCTCGCAGATCGCCACCGCCGAACAGGCCGTGAACACGACCGGCGCCGCCTGGCCCGGCTGGTGGCACACGCTCACCACCGCGGCGGGCACCACCACCGCGGGCAAGGCCGTGGCCACCGTGCAGGGCGTGGCCCGCATCGACGCCACGGCGCACTACCGCTCCGTGAGCACGGCCCTCGTGCTGCAACCCGAAGCCGTCTCCACCACCACGACGACCACCGGCGCCACCACCACGACCACCGGCGGCGGCACCACCACGACGACCGGCGGCACGACCTCGACCACCGGTGCCACCACCACGACCACGACGATCCCCGCCGGACCGGGCGTGAACAAGGCGCACCCGTTCTCGGCGTCGTCGCCGTTCAACACGCTCACCCCGGGCGGCACGAGCTGGTTCGACACGGCGGGCCTGCACACCTGGCCCGCGCCCGCCGGCCAGGACAACTTCCGCCACTGGTGGGTGGGCACGCAGCTCGGCATCACGTTCTCGAAGCCGAGCGACCCGAGCTGGACGTTCACCCTCCCCGGCTACGACGCCTCGCCGTGGCACCGGGTGGAGGTGGCGACCACGATGCAGGTGCACGCGCCCGCGAACCTCACCGCGCAACCCTCCGATGACCTGATCGTGATCGTGGCCGACCCCGTGACCGGCAACTACGTGGAGGTGTGGTCGGCGACCGTGAACCAGTCGGCGCGCACCGTCACCGGCCAGGTGTGGGCCACCGGCAACATGATCACCGGCGCCGGCGTGGGCAACCTCGCCACGAACGTGAGCGCCGGCGTGCGCGCCTCGAACTTCTCGTGGGCCGCCGGCATGATCACCGGGACCGACCGCTCCTCCGGCCAGATCAACCACGCCCTCGCCGTGGCGCTCCCCGACAACATGGTGCTCGGCGGCAGCGCACCGGTCGGCCCGTACATCGCTCCGGCGAGCGCGGGCAACGGCGCCTGGCCCACCGGCAAGATCAAGATGGGATCCAAGATCGGCATCCCGGCCGGTGTCGCCAAGCCCGCCGGGCTCAGCCCGATCGGCGTGATGGTGTTCGACTCGCTCCAGAAGTACGGCGCCTACGTGGGCGACGTGGTCGGCGGGCAGTGGCCGCTGTTCTTCTCCGACGCCAACAGCATCCCGCCGACGAGCGCCATCGACTACGGACCCTTCGACCCGCTCGTGGGGTACTGGGACCACAACGGCTCGGCCGACATGGAGAAGATCGGCCCGCTGCTGCGAGTCGCGAACTACCAGCCGTGATCGCGGCGCCGTGATGCGGGCGTGGGGCGCTCAGCTCGCGAGCGGTGCACGCGCGACGTAGTAGAGCCAGACGCAACGGCTCGTGTCGGCCGCGGCGTCGATCCTGGCGCCGTCGACATCGGTGTACAGGTCGACGGCGTCGAAGCCGGCGTCGAGCAGCGCGTCGCGTTGCGCGATCGCGGTGGAGAAGTAGATCACGATGCCGAAGCGGTGCGACGCCGACGGGTGCAGGCCATAGGTGCCGGTGTCGCACGACGCGGCGCGCAGCCGCCGGAAGTTCGCCACGCTGAACGGCAGCTCGGCCGTGCGGCGCAACACGTTGTAGACGACACGCCGCGCGGGCAGCGGTGTGAGCGGGCGCATGTTCCACGGGCGGTCGCTGAACGACGGGCCGTCGTGGTTGTGCGAGTTGAACACGAAGTAGCCGCCCGGCCGCAGCACGCGGCGCGCCTCGCTCAGGATGCGCAGCCGGTCGTCGTGATCGACCGCGTCGATGCCGTTGAAGCTGAAGAACACGAGCGCGAAGTGCCCGTCGGGGAAGGCCGACAGGTCGCGGGCGTCGCCGTGCACGAAGTGCTCGGCCGGGAACCGCCGCCGGCACGCCTCGACCATCGCCGGCGTGTAGTCGAGCCCGACGTAGTCGTCGGTGAGCATGCGCAACAGCGAGGTGGTGCGACCGCCGCCGACCCCGAGGTCGAGCACCGGCTCGCCCCGCACGGCGCTCGCCACGGCGAGCATCGAGATCTCCTCGCCGCGGTCGAGCCAGCCGAGGAGACCTTCGAAGACCTCCGCGGACTCCTGCCACACGGCCCGGTTGACCTCGTCAGGAGTGGTGTGCCCCGCGACCGTTGAAGTGCTCACGTGCCCGTCCTGCTCCCACAACGTGGGTTGGTACATACCCTACCAAAAGGGACAAAGTTCGTCACGTTCAGCCTCCGATTGCCAGCGCGAGCTCAAAGCCGACGTGGTCGCTGCCCGGGACCCGTACGTCGTGCACCGATTCCACGGCCACCTGGCCGTTGACCAAGGCATGGTCGAGACGCATGAGCGGCCCGAAGATCGCCAGCTTCGTGCCGAGCACCGGCCAGGACCGGGAGAGCCCCTGGCCCTTGGCCTCGTGGGCGTCGCTCAGGTGGTCGCCAAGAAGATCCCGAAACGGCGGGTTCCAGCGCGTGGCATTGAAGTCACCGGCGATCACGAGCGGCCCGTGCGCGCCACGGGCGATGGGGCGAATGCCGGCCAGCTCGTCGGCCCATTGCGTCGCGCCGTGCAGCGCGCCGTCGATGTGGACGGCCACGATCTGCAACGACCGCCCGCCCACGTCGAGCTGCACCGACGGGAGGTAGTTGTGCACCACCGGTAGCTGGCGCTCACTCGTGAACGGCCGTCGGGAGTAGATGCCGTCGGTCTCACCGTTCGGGCTCGGCAGCGCGATCTCCTGGTAGGGGAAGCGCTGATCGATCCCCGCCCGCACGAGCGCGGCGTGCTGGCGCGTGCTCACCTCGACGAGCGCCAGCACGTCGGCATGGCTCGCCAACACGCGCGCCGCCGCGGCGTCGGGCGACTCGTTGCGATCGAACATGTTGATGGCCAGCAACGTGACCTTCGGAGCCGACGCGGCCCAACGCGGCGTGGAATGCGAGCCGATCGTGGGCCAGACGAGCACCACATGGACGAGTGCGAGCGCGACGCACGCACCGCCGAGCGGGAAGCGCTTCAGCACGAAGGCCACGGCACCCACGATCCACACGGGCAGGAACACGATCGGTACCAGGCTCTGCAGCAACCCCGTGATCGGCGCGACTGTGGTGAAGCCGAGCCACACCGATGCGGCACACCACGTGAGCGTGGCCACGACGAGCCACGACGCGACGAGCCACACGACCAACGCGGCGCGGCGCCACGCGGCGAAGCGACCGGCCGGGGGCGGCGTCGCCCCAGCAGCCGCGTCATCGGCGACGGAGTCGACGGCCGGGCGTCGCCACGGAGCGTGCGTCACAGTCACCATGTATCCGCGAGTGGGCATCCGAAGTCGGGCTTCGGCGCGGAACCCAGGACCCACTCGTACACCTGGGCGATCTGGTCGGCCTTGGTCTCCCACGAGTACTGCGTGCGCGCGCGGTGCATCGCCGCCTCACGCATCTCGACGATGCGATCGGGTTGGGCGATCAAACCGGCGATCGCCGCACGGAACCGGCCGATCAGCTCGTCGCGCGTGCCCATCGGGACGCGCACGCCGCAACCGTCGGTGACATGCTCGGCCGGGCCGGCATAGTCGGCCACGATGGGCACGAGACCGAGCGCCATGGCCTCCACTACGACCGCGCCGCCGAACTCGCGAATGCTGGGGAACGCGAACAGCGACGCTTGCCCCAACCGCTTGGCGAGCTCGCGATGATCGACCCATCCATCGAGCAGCACCCCATCCTGCAATCCCTTGGCGGCAACGATCTCACGCAGCCGCGGCATCTCGGGACCGTCGCCGATGATATCGACGAGCACCTCACCACTCGCGACCATCGGCGCGACGGCTTCGAGCAACATGTCGGCGCCCTTGTAGGGCACCAGCCGGCCCACGAACGCGATGCGGATCGGGCGACCGGGCGGGCCCGGCGACAGATCGATGTCGAAGCGCTCGAGATCGATCCCGTTCTCGGGGATGTACACGCACTTGGTGGCCTGCTCCGACAGCTGCTCACCGGCCGACACCGACGCGACGATGAGCGCACTGGCGCAGCGACGCGTGGACGCGGTGCCGGGTAGCGCGCGCGCCGCACCGCGGATGTGCGCGAGCCATTCGCCCTCGCGGCGCTGCTCCCGGCGGAACTCAGCCGGCCACGGCACGCCACCGTTGATCGGACCCCACACGAACGGGACGCCCGCCCGTTCGCAGCGCCGCGCCAGCAGGCTCGGGATCGTGGGGCTCAACGGGTTGACCCGGTGCACCACGTCGAACTCGTGCGCGGCGATGCGCGCGCCGAACGTGGCCCAGAGCTTGCGCTCGAACTCGTAGTAGCTGAGACCGGTTGCCGACGTGGTCGCCGTCCAGCCGATGCCCGTGGTCTTGCGGAGCAGCTCGGTCGTGAGCCACAGCGGCCGCGCCACCCATTCGTTGTCGATGTAGTGCGTGGGCAGTGAATTGCCGAGCCCGGCGTTGTCGATCGCCGGCTTGTTGCGCACGTGCGTGACGAGCTCGACATCGGCGACGCGCCGCAGCGACGACGCGATGCTCCAACCCACGAGCGGCACACTCGGCCAGTCGGGGTTCGCCGACTCGGCGATGAGCAGGACGCGACGCCGTGCAGTCACGGCGCGCTCCGATTGGCGCGGGCATGCGCGGCGAACAGCGGCTCGAGCAGCTGGGCCGAGCGCCGGATGTCGAACTCCTCGCAGACCTTGGCTTGGCCGGCCGCGCCCATCTCGCGCGCCCGCGCGGGATCGCGCGCGATCTTCGCCAGCGCGTCGGCGAGCACGTCGTCGCGCCCGGCGGTCACCACGTAGCCGCTCACGCCATCTTCGACCAGCTCCGGCACGCCCGTGATGCGGGTGGCCACGACCGGAAGGCCCGACGCCATCGCTTCCATGAGCACCACCGGAACGCCTTCGGCGAAGCTCGGCAGGCAGAACACGTCGGCTTCGCACAACAGCTTCGGCAGCGCGTCGGTGCCCACGGCGCCGGTGAAGCACACGTCGACGCCGCAGCGCGACGCCTCGGCCTCGAAGCTGGCGCGCGACGGCCCGTCGCCGACGAGCACCACCCTCGCCGGCACTCCCATGGCGGCGAGACGCTGCGCGGCCCGCAACAGCAACGTCTGACCCTTGCCTTCGACGAGCCGCCCCACGCACAGGATCGTGAGCACGCCATCGTCGGCGCCCCGATCGTTGCGCGCGTCGAGGAACTCCTCGGGGATCACGCCGCAGTGGACCACGTGCAGCTTCGCCCAGCTGGTCGGGTCCGAGTAGAGCATCAGCTGCGAGCGCGTGTAGTCGCTGATGCAGGCGACGAAGTCGGCCTCGGCCACCTTGGCCGGCAAGCCGTTCTCCTCGACCGCGTAGAACTCGGTCGATCCGTGCATCGTGAAGCTCCATGTCCACGAGCCGCCGATGCGGTTGCCGAGCGCCTTCGTCCAACGGGCAACGTCGGCGGGCGCGTTGCCGAAGTGGGCGTGCACGTGCGTGGCGCCCCACTGCGCCAACCACCGTTGCAGCACCACGGCCTCGGCCACGTAGAAGAGCTGGTAGAGACGGCGGCGCGCGCCCGTGGCGCTGCGCACCGCGACCGACGCCACCTCGGCGACGGCACGGGGATGGCGAACGAGCCCGATGAGCAGGTCGCGTGCGAGCGCGACGCGGCTGCGGCCGAGGATGTACTTGGTCGCCCGCGCTTCGGCGAGATCGACCGGGGAGAGCACATCGACGCCGTGGGCGCCGTGGATCGAGAACGTCTTCACCTGCACGCCCTGCTCGCGCAGGGCCACGACCTCGCGCCGGATGAACGTGTGCGACACGGCCGGGTAGTACGACGTGAGATACGCGACTTTCACGCCCGTGGCTGCGGGCGTCGATCGATCACGCTTGCGCATGATGCTCCTCGGGCTGGATGGGCATCCCGTCGAAGACGTGGACCATCGGCGCAGGGTTGGTGCGCACCAAGATGATCCACATCGCGGCGATGAGGACGAGGTCAGTCACGTAGGAGCCGATGATCGCCCCCCGCCACGACATCGATGGGATGAGGGCGATGTAGACGACCATTCCCACGGCCGCCGACGTGCAGTGGGCCAAGAACCGCGCGTGCACGCGGTCGAGTCCCGCCAGCGCGTTGCTGGCGAACATGATCCACGGGCGTGTGATCAACAGGGGCGCGAGCCAGCGGGCCATCGTGATCGACCCGTCGAACTTGTCGCCCACCAGGATCGGCAACGCAATCGGCGCGAGCAGGATCACGCCGATCGCGGCGCACACCGTGTAGAGCGTGGCGAGGAGCGAGAACTGGAGTGCCCGCCGCTTCTGGTTCCCGACGGCCGGGTCGAGGAAGCTGCGGTAGCTCGACGTGGCGAGCGCGTTCACGGGGATGTTGCCGAGCGACAACAGCCGGTACGCGGCGGCGTAGAGGCCGACATCGGCGCCGAGCCGGTTCGCCGACATCACCAGCTTGTCACCGGAGTCGTGCAAACCCATTGCCCAGATCGTCGAGGAGATCGACAGGGTGGTGCGGACGTGCTCGCCCTTGATCGCCTTCGGTCGCCGCACGATGCCCAGCGTGCGGGTCACCGTGATGAAGATGCTGACTCCGGCCAGCATCGAGCACACCATGTAGACCAGGCCGTAGCTGGCGAGCGTGAGGCGGCCGTCGATCGCGAGCGCGGCGATCACGACCACCTTGATGATCTGCGGGATGAGCTGCAGCTTCACCGCCGACCGGAAGCCCGACGCCACGATGCGCAAGTTCGCGGCCAAGGTGACGAGCGCGGTACCGACGAGCTCGGCGATCAGGAACATCAGGAACGTGGTGAGCGGGACAGCCGGCACCAACACGGGCGCGAGGACCACGACAACGCCGAAGGCGAGCCCACTGAACAGCATCTGCTCGCTGAAGAAGTGGCCCGCCACCGCTCGCAGGTTCGCCCCCATCGCGGCTTGGAGCATCGCGAGCCCCGGTCCGATGTAGGCGATGCAGATCGCGATGCCGATCAAGCTGTACATCGCCACGAGCGATCCGTAGTCGCTCGGGCCGAGGCGCCGACCGAGCAACGAGAACGACACGATCGTGGCGAAGAGCGTTCCGACCTCGTTCACGAGACCCGCGGCACCGTCGGCGACGGTCTCGCGGGCGCCGCCGAGACGCGCGCGGATCCGGCCCGTGATGTCAATCGACATTGGCCGGCCTCGGTGTGAGCCTGACGGCGCGCGCCGCGCGCACGCGCCGGCCGTACGCCAGCGCCGGACGCTCCACGAAGTAGTACGACGCGAGGGCCGCCGCGAACGCGCCGAACACACGCAACATCACGAGCGCGGGCCGCGGGATGCCCGGGTGCCGTTCGTTCGACAGCATGTAGAACACGGGCAGGTGCCACAGGTAGAGCGAGTACGACCAGCGACCCAGTGCCTTCAGGTACGGGTGGCTCAGCCGCCGCGACGCCGCCGCGGGCGCCATCGCCACGACGTACATCAAGATGTACCCGAACGCGACGCGCAGCACGAGAACCCGCACGTTGTAGTGGTCGTGCGGTTCGTAGACGCGGGCGAGGAAGAGATCGCCAGCCACGACGAACGTGGCGAGCACGGCCGGCCACCGCGGCAGGCGCCGCGACACACCGGCGTCGTCGTGGTGCAAGAAGAGCGCGATCAGACAACCGAGCGCGAGCCCGTCGATGTCGAAGAACGGGATCGATCCCCAGTGCGGGTAGTGGAGCGCGCCGGCCACCACAACTCTCCCGATCAGGATCGACGCGATCGAGAACATGATCACGCCGCGCGACAGGCGCCGCCACGGGATCGATGCGCCGAGCGCGACCACCAAGATCACGGGCCACACGAGATAGAACTGCTCTTCGAAGCCGAGCGACCACGTGTGGGCCAAGGCCGTGCGCGGCTCGAAGCCGTAGAACAGCGGCCACAGGTTGCCGGCCGAGAACGTGGAGAAGAGCACCTCGCGCCGCAGCACGCCACCCACGTCGGACAGCACCGTGAACGACGCCACCAGCATCGTGGCCATGAGCACGAGCAGCGCGGGCAGGATGCGGAACGCACGCCGCAGGTAGAAGTCGCTGCGCGACACCGATCCACGTGCATCGTGTTCTTCTAGCGCGAGCTTGGTGATGAGGAAGCCGCTCAACACGAAGAACAGATCCACACCGGAACCGCCACCACTGAAGACGGGTGCGTACAGGTGCACGAGGAACACGAGCGCGATGGCGATGCCGCGCAGACCGTCGAGGGCGCCGAGGTGCCCCATCGAACGATGCGCGACGCGGCCCGGCTCGGAGGTGAACGATTCGGTGCTCATCGGCTCGCAGGCTCCCGATGCGTTGGTGAGGGGCGCGAGCCGACGAGCCCGCGGAGGCGCCCGAGCGCGATCGCGCCGCGGCGCGCGGTGCCGCCGAACGTCGCCTTCGACACCTGCTGATTGTTCGGTCGCAGCATCCCGAGCTTCGACTCCGGCGCACCGTCGGCGACCGGCGCGCCGTAGCGGGCCAGCGTCTCGCTCATGCCGCGGCCGTAGAGGTAGTGCGTGTGCAGCATCGCCCGAAGGCCGGCACGACGGTTGTAATCGATCACGGCGTCGGGCGCGTAGCCGAGCGAGAAGCCGGCGCGCGTGAGCGCCCAACCGAACGCGATGTCTTCGCAGCGGGTCAGGGTCTCGTCGAAGCCGCGCACTGCGAGGAACGCCGCGCGGTGCACCGCGAGGTTGCCCGTGAGCAGGTAGGGCCGGCCGAGGAAGGAGGGCAGCCCGCCCGGAGTAGCCGGCGGGTGCCAGCTCGCGGTGCGCGCATCGGGGAACACGTCGATCACGTGGCCTGTCACCGCATCGTGCACGTCGAGGCCGGCGAGCAGCGCAGCCAACCACCCCGGATGCACGAGATCGTCGGCATCGCAGAACGCGAGGCGATCACCCGTTGCGGCGCGCGCACCACAGTTCCGCGCGTACGCGGCGCCCCGACGCTCGAGTGCGTCGACGACGCGCACAGGACGCTCCGGCACAACCGGCCACCCGGCGACCATCTCGTCGATCGCAGCCGGCCGCGGGGTGTTGAAGGCCAGCACCAGCTCGAAGTGCGCCGGAAGCTCCTGCGCGAGCACCGCGCGCACCTGGCGATCGAGGGCCGCGCCGATCGAACCGACCGGGATCACGATCGACGCGAAGCGGTCGTCGGGAGCCATCACGCGTACTCCCCTTCGCGCGGCTCGAGCTCAGGTTCCGCAACGCCCGCGTCGACCAGGCGCGCACGGATCAGCGCGCGAGCACGGGCCTGCGCCTCGAGGTCGAACATCGAGTGATCGAGGCCGTCGACCACTTCGACCGACACGAGCGGGTGCTCGACCAGGCGCGCAAAGCGCCGGCCACCGCGGATGCGCAGCGCCCGCAGGCCCCACTCGTCGGATCCGAACACGAGCACCACGCGCACACCGCGCGCGACCACCCGCTCGATGGCGACGGTCGGCGACGCGACGATGTGCAACCGGTCGAGCGCGCGCCACACGAACGTCGGCACCTTCTCGAACAACGGCAGAAGCGGCGTCTTGTGGAGCGGCACGGCGAGCAGACGATTCGTCTGGCCTGCGGCGCGCCGCCCGCGGTCGCGACGGCGGTCGGTGAAAGGCCGATCGAAGCGGCCGTTCACGCTCACCACCACGTCGATCTCCGGGCGGCCGAGCGCGGCATCGATGTTCGAGAGGGCGCCCGAGCACAGTCCCAACGCCGTGACGCGGCTCACGCCATCGGCGCGCAGCGCGTCGATGAGGGCGCCGAGGTCATCGGCGGCCGTGGGCGCGTACGTGTCGTTCTCGACGCGGCCGGGCCGGGCCGGGCTGTCGCCGAGACCGGAGAGATCGAGTCGCACGACGCGCACGCCCGCCGTCGCGAGCTCCGTTCCGAGCTCGACCCAGGCTCGCCCCGGTCCGATCGAGCGAGCCACGCCGTTGTTGAGCGTGACGATCGCGTTGGTCGCGGTTGCGCCGGCACGCGCGGTCTCCACGGCCAGCAGGCCCGCAGGCCCCACACGCATGGCCCGGTGCCGCAGCACCGTGCCACCACCGTCGAGGTACTCGTTCGTCTCGTTGTCGAGCAGGGGCCGCGCCGGTTGCGGTTCGATCGGGTCGACGGCGCGGGTCGCGACCCAGGCCGCGATCTCGGTGATGAGCTCGTGGGGAACCTGCGAGAGCTCGGCGTCGGTGTCGAGCAGTGCCGTCGTGCCGGTGAGCGAGCGGAGCTCGACGTTGGCCGCGGCATCGGCCACGAGGGCCGTGGCTTCCGTCTCGGCTTCGGTGCGCGCGACCACGAGGCAGGCGACCGCGAGGTCGTCGGCCCCGATCGACGTGCGGCCCATGTCGGCGAGCGTCGGCGCGTCGAACTCCACACCGGCGATGGCGATGCCGCCTCCCGCGGTCGACTCATGACCCCCGGCGGCGCTGAAGAGCTGCAGCGACCGGGCGTAGCGGCGGCCCGAGACGATCGGGTCCCAGAGCACGAGGGCCGACACCGTTGGAGTGGAACGTGCGGCGACCGCGGCCAGCGTCGCGCCGAAGCGAAGGCCGACGAGCGTGACCGATGGGAGGCCACAGCCCGCCAGGAGCTCGACGGCATCGGTGATCGTCGCGCCCCACGACGCGACCCGATCCGGGTCGCCGGCTTCGCCGATCGAGTGACCGGTGCCGTCGTAATCGATGCGCAGCGTGACGACACCCGCCGCCGCGAGCTGCGCCGCGAGGTGGCGCAACGCCGTGTGCGCGCACACCTCTTCGTAGCCGAGCGGTGGGCACAGCACCGCGGCGCCGCGCACGGGACCGTCGGGCCAATCGAGCAGGCCGAAGCGACCCCGCCCGGGCGGCCCGAAGAAGAGCGGCGTCGCGACGCTCACAACGCCCTCGCCAGCAGCTCGGGCATCGGATCTGTGCCACGGTGCGCGATCCGCTCCTGACGGAACACGCGCACCATCACGGCGTCGAGGTACGCGCGAGCGCCGATCGCCTTCAGCTCGCCGCCGTAGCAGCTCACGGCCTGCGACTTCGTGGCCCGCATCGTCGCGTCGAGGTGGATCGTGTTCCACACGAGACCTGACCCGACCACATGCTCGAGCGGGGCCGGCGTGCGCCCGGCGAGGTACGCGGCGAGATACCGCGGGCGCGTCGAATAGGGCTGCTCGGCGTAGAAGAGGACCGGCACATTCCCGTCGAGGCGGTCGAGCGCGAGCTTCGTCGTGAACTCGTGGTCGGGATGGGCGAGCGGCCAGCCGGGCATCACCACCGCTTCGGCATCGGCGAGGTGCGGCTGCAGGGATCCCCAGATCGCGTCGGGATCTCGCGCCGCGACATACGCCGAGTCGGAGTACGGCAAGCACACTGCGTCGGTGCCGAGCACGGCCACCGCCGCGCGATCTTCCTCGCGCCGAGCGTGGAACGCCTCGCCGGCCGTCGCCAGGCCCCGCTTCGAATCCCACGCCGATGGCGGGCCAGTGAAGGCGGGGTCACCACCGAACAGCGTCACGATGCGGGTCGCGATGCCGAGCACACCGAGCCGGTAGATCGTTCCGGCCATCGACATGATCGCGTCGTCGAGATGCGGAGAGAGCACGACGATCATGCCGCTGCCTCCTTCGCGACGCGGATCGACCGACTCCCGAGCGAGTTCAGTGCGCGCACCTCGCCCGACAGCACGCGTGCACCCGCGGCCGGACGCGCGATCACCGTGCGTCCGTCGCCGGGTGCGAGGTGGAACCAGTTGGCGTCGACCACGTAGCCGGGGATGTCGAGCGAGACGAAGTGGGCGAAGCGCGCCGACTCCACGTGTACCTCGACCACGCCACCAACCGCGCGGCCGGTCGCCTGCAGGCCGAGATCGGGCACCGCAGCGCGGCGATGACCGCCGGGCAGATGATGCGCTTCCGACACGACGCCCGACGCGTCGAGCAGCTGCACGGCGACGACGTCGTAGGCGGGCGGCCCGAACCGGTACGCATAGGTGAGGTCGCGGAAGCCACCGAGGATCTCGTCGATCGACCGCACGCACGCACCGTGCGGCGCGATGGCCACATCGACTTCCTCCGAGGCGAGCACTGCCGCGTCGGGCCCGAAGAGCCGCACGCGCAGCGTTCCCTCGAACGGTGTCGGCCGATCGTGCACGAGATGCGCGGCGAGGCCGTTGAGCCCTTCGTCGGTGAGCAGCACCGCGGTGGGAGCACACGCCCGCGCCATCGCGTCGTACGCCGACTTCGGCAAGCCCGTGTGATCGAGGATCCCCCACCCCGCGCCGGCCCAGAGATCGCGGAGCAACAGCACGAGTGCGCCGGCGCACTCGGATCCGGGTCGCCGCCATTCGCTGATCGTGGCATTGATCGCGATGTGCACCGCGGCGCGGCCGAGCTCGAGGTACCGGTCGGGATCGGCGTACCGAACATCGACCGGGTCGCAGCCGAAGAGATCGCGCACGTAGTGGTCGCGCACGTCTTCGAAATCCCACCCAGCGCCGCGGTCGCGCGGCACGCGCGCCTTCCAGCGCGGACCATGGCCGGGCTGCGCGCCGTCGGGCATGAACGCGTCGACCTGCTCGCGGCTCGGCACGTTCGCAAAGGCAAGGCACTCCGACACGAAGCGCACCGACGCGAGCCGGGCATCGATCAGCGGTCGCCGGTACGCGCCCACTCCGTAGTAGTGCGCCACACCCGAAGCGGGCGAGAACGGGAACACGCCACCGCTCGGGCTGCACTGCACGTAGCCAGCATCGGGGAGCCCTTCGGCTACTGCGTCGGCGAGCACGGAACGGCCGAGTGGGTTCGTGATCGCGTCGGGTGCGACTCCCATCATCGCGGCTTGCTGTTCGACCTCACTGCCACCGCACAGCACCACGACCGACGGGTGGCGGCGAAGGCGATCGAGTAGCTGCGCCACCTCGGCGTCGACCCCCGCGCGGAAGGCCGGATCGTCGATCGGGTAGTCCATGTTGGCGAACATGAAGTCCTGCCACACGAGGATCCCGAGCTCGTCGCACAGGTCGTAGAAGTCGTCGTGCTCGTAGACCATCGTGCCGGTGAGGCGGACCATGTTCATGCCGGCGGCGCGCACGCGACCGAGCACGCTGCGCAGCTCGCACGGAGCCGCGTTCAACGTGACCACATCGGGCGGCACCCAACACGCGCCACGACAGAAGATCGGAACACCGTTGATCGCGAGCGCAAAGCCGCCGTCGGAAGTGTCGACCGTGACCGTCCGGTAGCCGACGTGGCCGAGCGGCACGCGGTGACGGCGGCCATCGACGTCGAGCTCGAGCGCCGCCTCGTGCAGCACCGGCTCACCGTGCGTGGAAGGGAACCAGGGCGCGGCGCCCTCGGCCACGAGCGCGCCCGACACGAGCCAGCGCGCGGCGTCGGGGCGCACGTCGAGATCCACGGCGACCTCGCCCACGATCAGACGGGCCGATGCCGACGCGCCGGCGCCGACGACGTGCGCGACGAAGTCGACGCTGCCCGATGTGCCGTCGTGTCGGGTGCGCATCGTCGTGACGTGCACGGTGGGGACATCGTCGGAGGTCACCTCGCCGCACACCACATCGACCGAGCGCCAGAGCCCGACCGGAGCGGCCGGCGGTGTCCAGCTCGGCATGCGACCGAGCAACGACGTGCGCACCCACCGAAGCTGCTGGAGCTCGACGAGACGCGTCTTCCAGCGCGGACGCGGGCGGCGCGCCGCGAGGTGCGCACGCAGCGAACGGCAGACGACGACCACGTGGTTGTGCTCGCGCAGCGGCGCCTCCACCACGTGCTCGACGAACATGTTGTCGGTCGTGAGCACGTGCTCGCCGTTGCACCACACGTCGGCGACGGTCGCGATGCCGCCGAAGCGGAGGCGACCCGACGACGCGGGCTCGGCGGTGAAGGTGGTGCGGAACCACCAGTCGTACGCGTCGAAGTCGACGTCGTCGTCGACGCTCCACGCGCCGGCCGCGCGCAAGGCGCCGGCCGCAGTACCGGGAACCGTCGCCGGCACCCACTCGAGATCGGCCGCGCAGAGATCTACAGGGCCGGTGACCGACCCTGCGGGAGCGCGCGCCATCTCCCAGTGCGACAGCGAGTGTGCACCGTCACGCATACGCCTCGACCAGCGGCCGGTAGCCGTCTTTCCAGCGCTCCGCCATCGACGCGAACTGCGACGGAAGATCCGACTTCCGTCCGGCCGCGGCCCGGGCCAGCATGAACTGGCAGATCTTCGTCTCGGCCGACAGCGAGGCGAACGCTTCGGCCGATGCCGCGAGCGCCGGGTCGAGCCAGGCGACGAACGTGGCGGTCGTGTCGGCCCACGCGCCGCATTGACGCAGCGTGCCGAACGCGTACGCGTGGAAGATCTCCTGGTCGCTCTCCTGGAGCCAGGCAACGTCGCTCATCACCCGTTCCGCCATGCGCTCCACCGGGTTGGTGGTGGGGCGCCGGGCGAGGTGCTCACGCACGAGGCCGGCCACCGCGGCGCGCAGCTCCGCGTCACCGGGAAGCGTCATGTGGTCGAGGTTGATCAGCTCGGCATACGGCGGCATGACCGTCACGTCGCCGCCCGTGCGGAGCGCGCCGCGGTAGTCGTCGCCGGTGAGCTCGTGGAAGCCGCGATTGTGGAAGTAGCCGAGCCGTTGCTCGGCGCGGTCGATCATCGCGGGCACGATGCTCGACTTCTGGTGCGCGATGCCGTACGAGACGCCCGCGGTATCGGGCAGGAACCACGAGTCGGCTTCGATCGTGAGGAGATGACCGAGCCGGAGGTGCTCTTCGATGTGCACCTCGAGCGAACGCCAGATGTTCACCTCGTGCACTTCGATGCCGTACAAGGTGCGCAGGTCTTCGAGTGGGTACTTGAAGAACTCCCACTGCTCTCCGTCGAAGTCGCACGCGAGCGTGAAGGCGAGCGCGGCGACCGGATCGAGGTGCATGGCGTGCAGCAGCTCGATCCACAGATCGGCGTAGCAGTTCGTCTCGGGCCAATCGCGCGCGTCGTCGTGCAGGAAGTGGCGCTGGTAGGTGGTCGGATCGAGGCCGAGCAGGGATACGGCCGTCGTCACGGCCATAGCCGTGACCTCACCGCGCGCGGCCAGCTCTCGATGTCGGTACCGTGCCGCGCGAACAGAGCCACCGCGCAACGCTCGAGCCCGAATCCCACACACGACGAGTGGGCCTCCGCGCCGTCGTCGCCGCGGATGTCGAACAGCTCGCCGAAGTGGGCCTGGTGGTAGTTGAGCGAGGCACACGCCGTGGGGTGCTCTTCGCCGTAGACGGGAATGCGGAACTCGAACTTCAGCTCCTGTTCGAGCTGCGCGCTCGCCATGAAGCGACCGGCGCGCCCGAAGAAGGCGTCGTTGGCCACCTCGGTGGTCACGTCGATCCCGAGCTCCGAGAAGAGCTTGGGGACACGCTCGAACCAACGGGCGCGCCACTCCTGCACCTGGTCGGGTGTGCCGAGCTTCACGTGCTCACGCTGACGGAACGCCAGCATGCGCATCGGATCCACCGACGGTTCGTGGCGGAAGCAGTACGTCTTCAGCTCGAACACGCGGCCGCCCAAAGGGAGCGCGCCGGTGGCGGCCGGGTACACGGGGTAGCAGCAGGCCGGGACGAGGGTGATCTCGGTCTGGCTGAGCGCGTCGGCGTACTCCTCACCGGCTTCGAGCTGTCGCACGAGCGCGGCGTGCTCGCGGTCGCCACCAGTGAACGAGAAGACGGTGCCGGCGAGCTGCGGGAAGGTCTGGAGGTAGCCGATCCGATCGAACGTGGCGCGGGGCAGGAAGGGCGGGAACTCGACCACCTCGGGCTGCTCGTCGACGCCGAGGAGGCACGCCTGCTCGTCGACGGCGCGCACGACCGCTTCGAACGTCGCGTTGCGACCGTAGAGGCCGTCGACGCCGCTCGGGATCAACAGGCCGGCGTGGAACAGCCGATCGCGAAGCTCAGCGTGTACCTGCTTCAGCTCGTCGGCGTGCATCACGCGTCCTTCACGGCGCAGAGCAGCGACGCGTTGTGCTCGATGATGCGGTCGTTGTGCACCATCAGCGACGCGCTGTGCGCGTCACGGAGGAGCCGACCGAGCGAGTACTCGGAGTCGTTGCGGTAGCCCGCGATCCCGCAGACCGTGAGCGCGGTCTGCACGATGCCGAGCACGTCTTGCGACGCGGCCAGCTTCAGGTTGTTCATGCGCAGGGCGAGGTGCATCGACGACGCGCGCTCGGGGTCGTCCTTCGATGCGACGAACTCCCGAACGGCCGAATCGACCAACGCTCGGATGCGATCGATCGACACGTGCGCGTCGGCCAGGTGGCGCGCGCCGGGCGGCACGGAGCCGGGCGTCTTGCGCGCCGCGGAGCGCACGAACACACGCGCCTTTTCGAGCGCGGCCTCGGCGATGCCCAGCCACAGCGCCGCCCACGTGATGTGGGAGACCGGAAGCATGGTGCGCCCCGACACCTCGGCGTACGGCAGCGGGACGATCTGATCGATCGTGCCCGTGGCCTCGAGGCGGAAGCCGATGCTGCACGTGCCGCGCATTCCCAGCGCGTCCCAGGTGGTGTTCGGCTCGAGCGTGAGGTTCGGGCGCTGCACGTGGACGATCACCTGATCGCTGGTGGCAGCGTCGGGCGAGCGCCGCGCGGTGACGAGCACGTCGTCGACGTATTCGCCGTAGGAGATCACCGGTGCGTTCTTCGCGAGGCTGAACCGCTCGCCCTCCAACTCGACGGAGCAGACGCTCGAGCGAACGTCGCCGCCGGTGCCGATCTCCGTGGTAGCCGACGCGATGAGACGGCCCGACGTGGCGATGGCGTGGAGGAAGTCGTCGAAGTGCGGGGTGCCCTGGCAGTGCTCGACGATGCACGCAACTTGGATCTGGTGCATCGCGAAGACCATCGCCGCCGACGAGCAGTGCCGGCCGAGCGCGGTGCACATGGCGGCGATGTCTGCGTACGACGAACCCTTCCCGCCGTAGTGCACAGGTACGAGCGCGCCGAGCAAGCCTTCGCTGCGCAGCGCCTCGATGGCTTCATGCGGGAAGCGCGCGAGGCGGTCGACGTCGTCGGCCGCCGGTCCGGCGACTTCGCGCCCGATGCGTTCGGCCATCTCGACGAGCGCGGGCCCCGACGGCGTGCTTCCATTGGTGTGGACGGTCAGTGCGGTCATGCGTCGACTTCCAGCACGCTCTGCAGCGCCTCGTTGAGCACTTCGATCGATTCGAACGTCGAACGGCGCAACAGGGTGACGGGGAACTCGGTGTCGAACTCGTTCTCGAGCGCGAGCATCACGTTCACCACCGCGTGCGACGTGAGTCCCGCTTCGTAGAGACTCGAGTCGTCGCTCAGCTCGGCGACGGGCACCGCGAGGCGCCCGTGTTCGGTGAGGACGTTGCGGATGACTTGGGTTCGTTCGTTCACCTTGAGTTCCTCGACTGCGCTGATCGGTTGTTCGTCGGTGGATGGTTGGAGTGCTGCGCCGGCCACGACGACGAGCACAGCGGCGGCGTACGCGCCGTCATGGGTCAGACTCAATGAGCAATCGACGAGATCGAGGTCGTCGCCACACTTCGCCGCCGATCCTGTGAGCGACAGCCCGGGCGCGCCGTCGCGCCCGATCGTGACCTCGATGTCGGTGAGCGCCACGCCCACGGAAGGCCGCAAGACCTTGATGGCGGCTTCCTTGGCCGCGAAGCGAGCCGCGAGGCGCTCGGCCGCCGGGGCTCCGTGCCCATCGCGGCACGTGCGCAGCTCACCCTCGGTGTAGACCCGTCGAAGGTAGGCGTCACCGAACGCGTCGATCGAGCCTTGCACGTGCTCGACCTGAACGAGATCAGTTCCGACCCGGAGCGATGTCATCGCGCTGTCCCACCGACAAGCCCCGCCGCGATGCAGGCGCTGGAGTGGGAACCCCTTCCCTCACTTGGATGACTCGGACGACGGTCCGCCCCCCTGTAGGGCGAAGCGAACACTCTGCGTGAGATTCTCGCGCGCCAAGTGAATATGCTCTACCGTCGGCAGTCGGGAGTGCCGCATTTGACGGTGGCGCGATCAGGGTCGTTCGGCCCCTTCAGGCGCCGCTCAGCGTTTCGGTGGCGCCCGATCCGGTGGCCACCAGCCGGGGGCCCGAACGCGGCGCGGCGCGGCGCCGCCACTCGCGGGCCACGAGGCCCACGAAGGCGACATCACGCACGAAGTAGCGCACGAAGAGCCGGCGAGGCTCCTGCGCGAAGCGGAACAGCCACTCGAGGCCGGCCCGCTGCATCCAGCCCGGCGCACGCGTGCGCAGGCCGAAGAGCATCTCGAACGACGCGCCCACCGCGAGGAAGACCGGCAGGTCAACATCGTCGGGCCAACGCTCGAGCAGCGCGTCGATGGCCAGCTGCTCCTTCGGGAACCCGATGGCCACGAACACGAGCTTCGGCCGCGCGCCAATGAGGGTGTCGAGATGCTGTTCGACGAACTCAGTGATCGCCTCGGGCTCACCCGCCGGAAGCATCGGCGCGACGACGACTTCGGCACGAGGGTGTGACGTCGTGATGCGGTCGGCGATGGAGTCCCCCGACGCGATGACCGCGATGCGCTGCGCCTTGAAGCTCGGCTCCGCCCAGAGCGCCTCGACGAGGGTGCTGCCCGCCAGACGGGTCGCGAGGGGGCGCCCGAGCAGGCGACTCGCCCACACGATCGGTTGGCCGTCGGGCAAGCACCACTGCGCTCGATCGACGACACGCTGCACCGTCGGCGACGCGCCACCGAGCCGCACGAGGTAATCGACGTTCGGCGTGATGACAACGGGCAGCCGGCCGCGTTGCACCCCACCGGGCGCCATGATGTCGGCGGCAACGTTGCGCACGTCGGTGTCGTCGACGAAGTCGAGTCCGAACAACATGCGCCGACGCAAGGTCGATGCCCGACGCGCCGTGCGCACCGGCACGCGCACATCAGCCGCGCCGGCATCAGCCGCCGTCCAAGCGATTCCCGCGTCGGTCATCGTCAGTACGCGCCCGACGAGCGCACGACAGCCGGCAACGTCTTGGCGAGGATGGCGAGGTCGTAGAGCAAGTTCCAGTTGTCGACGTAGTACAGGTCGAGACGGACATAGTCCTCGAACGAGCAGCTGCTGCGCCCGCTCACCTGCCACATGCCCGTCATGCCGGGCTTCACCCGCAGGCGCTCCCGGACGTCGCCCTCCCACTGGTCGACCTCACCGAGCAGCGCCGGGCGCGGGCCCACCAGGCTCATGTCGCCGCGCAGCACGTTCCAGAACTGGGGGATCTCGTCGATCGAGAGCTTGCGCAGGAGCCGACCGACCGGCGTGATGCGCGGGTCGTTCTTCATCTTGAACATCGGCCCGTCGGCCTCGTTCTGCGTTGCGAGCTCGGTGATACGGGCCTCAGCGTCGATCACCATCGTGCGCAGCTTCAGAATCCTGAACGGCACGCCGTCCTTGCCCGCACGCTCCTGCTGGAAGAACACCGGGCCGCGGTCGTTGAGCCAGATGGCGACGCCGGCAACGAGCAGCACCGGCGCGGCACCAAGGAGCGCCACGATCGATCCCGCCACGTCGAACGCACGCTTGGCGCGCGCGCGCCAGCCACGCTGGGCCGAAGGTTCGAAGTGCAACACGGGCCGCGCGCCGATGGTGGCGAGCGTGAGGCGCGTGGCATCGATGCCGATCAGACCCGAGGAGAGCTCGACGCGCACGTCGTGGTCGTGCAGCACGCGCGCCAGCGCCTTGGTGGTCTTGCCGTCGAGCGCCTGGGCCGCGATCAGCACGTCGGATGCACCCGTTCGC
>JADGOO010000063.1 GCA_017882905.1 Acidimicrobiia bacterium
GACCACGCCGCGTACACGCCGGACGGCGCCAAGGTTCTTCTCGCCTGCTCTTCGCCGGCAACGATTGGTGAATACGACGCCACGACGCTCGTGCCGACCGGTCACTCGTATCCCCTTCCGTCGGGTGCCCTCATGGTCGCCACGACCGCAGCGAACGGCGGCTGGGTGGTTGCCGTCACCGACTTCCCGTTCGTGGTGTACGCCTTCCGCCCTGGCACGTACGCCCAGGTGAGCACGCCGTCGTTCGCCGGTCAGCCGATTCCGCAGGCGCTCTCGATCAGCGCCGACGGGACGTCGGCCTTCCTCGTGACCGAGGGCATCCCGACGGGGCCGTGGGTGCTTTCGAGGGTCACGATCCCCTGAGCCTCGGGCGCGTCGCCGCGGCGCGCTTGTCAAGTGATCGAGATACAAGTACGATACAAGTCGTATGCGGTATGTCGATCTGGCCGAACAGCTCCGAACCCGGCTCGCGCTCGGCGTCTACCGGCCCGGTGGCCCACTGCCGAGTGAAGCCGAGCTCGGCGAGGAGCTCGGAGCCAGCCGGGTGACCGTGCGCCGTGCGCTCGAGGCGCTCAAGACCGAAGGCCTCGTCACCTCGCGGCGGGGCAGTGGTTGGTTCGTCGCCCACGATCCCGTGCGCCAGTCACTCGGGCGGGTGACCACCGTGGAAGCCGCGCTCGAAGCCGCCGGCGCGCGCCCGGCGCGCCACGTGCTCGAGTTCGCGTTCGAGCCCGCCGGCGCCGACGTGGCCGAGGCGCTCGGCCTCGAGCGCGACGCGGAAGTGCTGCGGGTCCGTCGCCTGAACCTTGCCGACGACCGCCCCTTCGCCATCGTCACGGTGTGGCTCGCGGCCGAGCACGGTCGGCACCTCTCGCGCGCCGACGTCGAGACCGCCACGTTCTACGACCTGCTGCCGTTCGCGGGCGTGGAGTTCGGTCGTGCGCACCAGACGATCGGTGCCGATGTCGCCGGCGTCGACGACGCGCGCCTGCTCGAGATCGAACGGGGCGCCGCCGTGCTCACGTGCCGCCGACTCACCTTCGACGTGCACGGCCGGCCCGTGCTCGTCGCCGATCACCGCTACCCGGCCGAACGCACCCGATTCGAGATCGAGCTGCCGTCGGTAGCCTCACGGTCCGTCCAGATTGGAGCCTCCTGATGTCCGAACCCGTTGGTCCCAGCACGCCCGCCGCCCTCGTGCGCGCCGCGTACGAACGGTTCCCCGAAGCCGCGCGCATCGCCCGCGAACGTCTCGGCCGACCGATCACGTTCGGCGAGAAGATCCTCTTCGCGCACGCCGACAACGCGAGCACGATCGGCTTGGAGCGCGCCCGCGACTACGGCGACTACCGCCCCGATCGCGTGGCCATGCAAGACGCGACCGCGCAGATGGCGCTCCTGCAGTTCATGCTCGCGAACCTGCCCACCACCGCGGTGCCGACCACGGTGCACTGCGACCACCTGATCCAGGCCCGAGTGGGTGCCGACGCCGACATGCGCGTCGCCCTCGACGTGAACAGCGAGGTCTACGAGTTCCTGCGCACGGTGTCGGCGAAGTACGGCATCGGGTTCTGGCGGCCGGGGAGCGGCATCATCCACCAGGTCGTGCTGGAGAACTACGCGTTCCCGGGCGGCATGATGATCGGCACCGACTCGCACACCCCCAACGCGGGCGGGCTCGGGATGGTGGCCATCGGCGTCGGTGGTGCCGACGCCGTCGACGTGATGGCCGGCTGGCCGTACAACACGCGCGCACCGAAGCTCATCGGTGTGCACCTCACCGGATCGCTGTCGGGTTGGGCGTCGCCGAAAGACATCATCCTCAAGGTCGCCGGCATCCTCACGGTGAAGGGCGGCACCGGCGCGATCGTCGAGTACTTCGGGCCGGGCGCCGAATCGATCAGCGCCACCGGCAAGGCCACGATCTGCAACATGGGCGCCGAGATCGGCGCCACCTGCTCGGTGTTCTCCTACGACTGGCATTCCGCGCAGTACCTGAAGGCGACGCGGCGCGAGGAGATCGCCGACCTCGCCGATCAGTACACCGAGTACCTGCGCAACGACCCGGAGGTCGACGCCGACCCCGAGCGTTACTACGACCGCGTCATCGAGATCAACCTCTCGGAGCTCGAACCGCACCTCGTAGGACCGCACACGCCCGATCTCGACCGACCGATCAGCGACGTCGCCGCGGCCGCGCGTGCCGAGGGCTACCCGATCAAGATCAGCGCGGCGCTCGTGGGCTCGTGCACGAACTCGTCGTACGAAGACATCGGCCGTGCCGCGAACATCGCGCGCCAAGCCGCTCGTCACGGCCTGCAGGTGAAGACGCCGCTGCTCATCACACCCGGTTCCGAGCAGGTTCGCGCCACGATCGAACGCGACGGGCTCCTCGCCGACCTCGAAGCGATCGGTGCCACGGTCCTCGCCAACGCGTGCGGCCCGTGCATCGGGCAATGGCAGCGCGACGACATCAAGAAGGGTGACGTCAACACGATCGTGTCGTCGTTCAACCGGAACTTCCCGGCGCGCAACGACGGCAACAAGGACACGTTGAGCTTCATCGGCTCGCCCGACACGGTGGTCGCGCTCGCGCTCAGCGGCCGGCTCGACTTCAACTTCCTCAGCGAGCCGCTCGTGGCCGAGGACGGTACGAAGGTGATGCTCGAAGCACCCACGGCCGACGATCTTCCGTCGCGTGGCTTCGACCAGGGAGAGCTCGGCTTCCAGGCGCCCGCGACCGATCCGTCGTCAGTGAGCGTGGCCGTGTCGCCCACGAGTGATCGTCTCGAGCTGCTGCAACCGTTCCCGGCTTGGGACGGTCACGACTACTCGGGCCTGCGCGTGCTGCTGAAGGCGAAGGGCAAGTGCACCACCGACCACATCTCGCCGGCCGGCCAGTGGCTCAAGTACCGGGGCCACCTCACCAACATCTCAGGCAACATGTTCCTCGGCGCGAACAACGCCTTCGCGCCCGACGAGCCCGGCCTCGGTGTCGATGTGCGCGACGGTTCGGTGAAGTCGTTGCCGGAGCTGGCTCGTGAGTACAAGGCCGCGGGGATCGAATGGGTGGCCGTGGGTGACGAGAACTGGGGCGAAGGTTCGTCGCGTGAGCATGCCGCGATGGAGCCGCGCTACATGGGTGGCAAGGCGATCATCGTGCGCAGCTTCGCCCGCATCCACGAAGCGAACCTGAAGAAGCAAGGTGTGCTGCCGCTCACGTTCGCCGACCCCGCCGACTACGACAAGGTGCGCGTCGACGACACGATCGACATCACCGGTCTGGCCGCGCTGGCGCCGGGTTCGGTCGTCACGGTCGTGTTGCACCACGCCGACGGCACGAGCGAGTCGGTGGTGACGAACCACACGATGAGCCAGGAGCACATCGGCTGGTTCCGCGCCGGGAGCGCCCTCAACCTCCTCGCCACCCGGAAGGCATAACCCCGCTCAACCAGCATGACGAGATGCGCGTATGCGTCATCTCGTCACGCCGGTTCGGGGTCTTCTCGTGCACGCGCGAGGAGCGCGGCGACGGCGACGTTCACTCCGACCACCAGGATCGTGACGACGGCGTGCACCGGAAGCACGTATGCGCCGCCCTCGCTGCCGCCGGGAAACTCGTAGGTGAAGCTGCCCCAGCCGATCAGCCACACGCCGATCGCGACCACGTGAACGACCACGAACAGCCCCCCGGCGATCATGGTCTTCGTGCGCGCGGGCGCGGCGCGCCTCGACGCCCGCGCGTACGACACGGCGAACAACGCCGCGGGCACGACGATCGGGAACGCGGCGATCGACAGGATCATCAGCGGACCGCAAGCGATCGCGGCCGACCCGACGAGCACGGGTCGCGACGTCCGCAAGCCGATCGCAGCGAGCAGAGCCGGTGCCGCGAAGAGCACGCCGATCGCGACCGTTGGCGCGACGCCCTCAGCGTGGCGTTGACCGACGGTCGCGTGCGCGTAACGGAATGCGGCGACCGCGACGGCGAGCACGACATCGATGGCGACGCCCGACCACGCGAGGCCCGCTCCCTCGCGTATCGGAGTGGACGGAGGATCAGCTCGAAGCGTCGTCATGACACCGTTACCGGAAATGGCGGTCGAGCTCGTTGGCGTAGTGCACGCCGAGCGTCGGACCATGTTCGGTGAGCCAATCGGTGATCGCGGTCGGTGCGGTGCTCGCCCCGTCGACATCCGCGAGGCCGTCGGCCATGGCGTGGTACTCGTCTTTGGTGAGCAGCACGTCGCGCAGCGCTCGGTTGAGGATCGACGAGATCCGTGGCAGCGCCCATCCCGGCACGCGCACGATGCGTGCCCTGCTGCCGACCGCAGCGCGGATGGCCTCGACGAGCTCGAGAAAGGTCGGTCGGTCGGGCCCGGCCGCGTCGACGATGCTGTTGTGCGCTTCGGCGGCCACGTCGACGCACAGGTTCGCAAGGTCGCCCACGTGGATCGGCCTGATGCGGTAGTCGCCGCGCCCGCCTATGCCGAACAGGGGGAGGCGACGCAGGAGCCACGCGATGTTGTTGATGAGCACGCCGTCGTCGCCGAAGAGGATCGCCGGTCGGACGATTGCGTACGACACGCCGGTCTCGGCGAGCGCGCGCTCGACGAGGGCCTTGCCGCGAAAGTACGGGTAACGCGACTCGATCGTCGGGTTGGTGATGCTCACGTGCACGATGCGTTGCACGCCTGCCTGGCGCGCCGCGTGGAAGAGCGTGCGCGAGTTCTCAACCGCTTGTGCGTGGCTCGTCGCGCCGCGCGCGAACCGGACCCAGTAGGTGTTGTAGAGCGTGGTAGCTCCCTCGAGGCTCGCCACCAGGCCGGGCAGGTCGGAGAACTCGAGCGCGTGCACCTGGATCGGTGCGAACGCTTCGCGCTCGCGAGGATGTCCGGTGAGGGTGCGCACCACGCGGTCGTCGTCGAGCAGGCGCCGCGCGATCGCACGGCCGCTGTAGCTGAACGCGCCGGTCACGACATCGAGCCCGGTGTCGACGCCGGTGCTGTTCGCGCGTGCAGGCGCGGTGGTGGGGTTCGCGGCGGGGGTCATGATGCCTCCGGGGGAGTGGTGGCCGTGGGTGGTGTGCCGA
>JADGOO010000064.1 GCA_017882905.1 Acidimicrobiia bacterium
ATGGGATCCGACTTCAAGGCGCGTCGCGGACTGCGCGCTTTCGTCGCCGCAGCTGTTATCGGCTTGGGGGTCATCAGCTTGGCGCTGGGTGGCGTTCTTGCCGTGAGCGCAAGCGCGACGCCGCCGACCAGCGCGCAACGCGGCGCGCAATGGCTCGCCAACCAGATCAAGGCGAACCATGGTTTCGTCAAGACCTTCGGCGCCGTTGACGTCACCAGCACCGCGTACGCCGTGCTCGGCCTGCGCGCCGCCGGTGTCGACAAACCGGCGTCGAACCTGGCGATCAACTACCTCAAGACCAAGATCGGATCGCAGATCCAGCTGGGCGGCAAGGACTCGGCCGGTGCGCTGGCCGAGTACATCATGGCCGCGGTCGCGAATGCGACGGATCCCCGCCACTTCGGCGGCACCGCCGCGCAGAACAACCTGGTCAACCGGCTCCTCGCGACCCAGCGCTCGACCGGGCCCGACGCCGGCCTGTTCGGCACCCAGGACCCGACCTACGACGGCGCGTTTCGCCAGGGCCTCGCGCTGGCCGCGTTGAAGGCGGTGAACATTCCCCGCCTCGATTCGCACGTGGCGGCCGGGATCGACTGGCTCACGAAGCAGCAGTGCGCGAACGGCCTCTGGACGTCGTACCGGGCGCACACGACCACTCCGTGCGCAGCCGCCAATGCGAGCACGTTCACCGGACCCGACACGAACAGCACCGGCATCGCGGTGCAGGGTCTGGCCGCGTACGGCAGCAAGCCCCACGCGCAGCTCACCCAGCAGAGCTTGAAGACGGCGCAATCAAGCGATGGCGGTTTCCCCTTCATCGCCGCGGCGAATCAGCATTCGGACCCGAACTCGACCGCGCTCGTGATCCAGGCGCTCGTCGCCGTGAGTGGCACGCCGCTCCAGTCGCAGTGGAACAAGGGCACACACACGCCGTTCACGGCATTGGCGAGCTACCAGCTCGGATGCGCGCAGTCGGGCTACGGAGCGTTCTTCTTTCCCGGGAGCACGACCCCCAACGCGTTCGCGACCGTGCAATCGGTTCCCGCGATGGCGAGCAAGGCGTTCCCGATCGCATTGTCGACCGCGTCGGTGATCCTGCCGCTGACTCCGTGTTGAGCAGCGCCGGCTGCTCGGAACCCAGGAGATGACATGAGAACGACCTTCGGCGTGGCGACCGCGATCATCGCAGTCGTCGCGTCGGCAGTCGTCGCGTCGGTAGTCGTCGCGCCACTTGCGGCGACCGCGGCCGGGGCGACCTCGCAATCGGTGTGCACGACGACGTCGGGAGTCACGGTCATCGTCGACTTCACGCACTTCGCGGGGGGCAAGATCGAGCGCGGGTGCGCGCCCGGGAACCCCGCCAACGCGTTGATCGCGCTGCACGCGGCCGGGTTCGCGACGGCGGGCACCGTGCAGTACGGCGACGCGTTCGTCTGCCGCATCGACGGTCTGCCTACACCGAAGCAGGACGCGTGCGCGGTCACGCCCGCACCGTCGGCGTTCTGGGCGTACTGGAACGCGAAGCCATCCGACTCGGCGTGGACCTACAGCGCGCTCGGCGTGCTCGACGATCACCCGAAGCCGGGAACCATCGAAGCGTTCGCGTTCGGCAGTCACGCCCAGCCGGGTGTCGCGCCGTCGGCGGCGATCCCCACGACCACGACGACCACCACCGTCGCGCCACCGACCACGCCGCCGCCCCCGATCATCGCCGCGACGCTTCCCGCCGCACCCGCTCCCGGCGTCATCCCGACGACCGAGCCACCGGCAGTCGATCCGGGCTCCACCACGACGACCGCGACCGCCACCGCCGGCCCGCGACCCAAGGCGACGACGACCAGGGTCACGACCACGGTCACGACCACGAAGTCGCCGACCCACGGTTCGACGAGCACGACGGTCGGCATCGTCGAACGGTCGGCGTCGGGACCGATACCGCGCAGCAGCTCGGGATCACCGGTCGGCGCGATCCTCGCAGTCGCCGTCATCGGGGGCCTCGCGATCGGCGCGTTCGCGATCACCCGCGCCCGCCGTCGACAGCCGGCGTGAGCGCCGCGGTGAACCCAGCATGAGCGCAGCGGTGAATAGGGCATGAGCGCAGCGGTGAATAGGGCATGAGCGCAGCGGTGAACACGCCATGAGCTCGATCGCGGCGCACCGACTCCCGCGCATCGTCCATCCCATCGCGTGGTGGATCTGGGCGATCGGGCTGGCGACCGCCGCGACGCGCACAACCAACCCGTTGTTGCTCGCGCTCGTGCTCGCGGTCGCGGGCACGGTGGTCGCGGCACGACGCACCGAGGCACCGTGGGCACGCGCGTTCAAGTTCTATCTCTTGCTCGGGATCGCGGTGATCGCGATGCGAGTGTTGTTCCGCATCGTGTTCGGTGGTGGCGATACGACCGGCGAACACGTGCTGTTCACGCTCCCCGAGATCCCATTGCCCGGCTTCATGTCGGGAGTACGACTCGGCGGCGCCGTAAGCGCCGAGAACGTGCTGGCGGCGGCCTACGACGGGCTCCGCCTCGCGACGTTGTTGTGCTGCATCGGTGCGGCCAACACGTTGGCGAACCCGAAGCGCGCGTTGCGGGCGCTGCCGGCGGCGCTCCACGAGCTCGGCGTGGCCATCACCGTCGCCGTGACCGTCGCACCGCAGCTGGTGGAAAGCGCGCAGCGCGTGCGCCGGGCGCGCAAGCTGCGCGGCGACACCTCGCGCGGCCGGCGCGCGATCCGCGGTATCGCGATGCCGGTGCTGCACGACACCCTCGAGCGCTCGTTCCAACTCGCGGCAGCGATGGACTCGCGCGGTTACGGACGCTCCGGGTCGGTGCCCGCTCGCGTGCGGCGCGTCACCACCGCGCTGCTGCTGGCCGGCCTGCTCGGATTGTGCACCGGCCTCTACGGCTTGCTCGACACGACGACGCCGCGCCTGCTCGGCGCGCCGATGCTCGTGGCGGGCGTCGGGCTCGCGGCCGCGGGCCTGTCGCTCGGCGGCCGGCGCGTGCACCGCACGCGGTACCGGCCCGACCAATGGGCGTTGGCGGAGTGGGCAACCTCGCTGTCGGGAATCGCCGCCGCGGTCGCGATGATCGTCAC
>JADGOO010000065.1 GCA_017882905.1 Acidimicrobiia bacterium
CATCCACACCGGGTCGGCGCCGCGCACCGAGATGTGGTGGATGCGTGCACGCGGTGTGAGACCGTGCACCTGCAACGCCCGCTCATTCACGATCAGGATCGCGGCCGACGCATCGGAGATCTGGCTGCTCACCGCGGCAGTGAGGCGACCACCCTCCACGAGCGTCGGCAACGAACGGATCTTGTCGATGTCCGGTTCGCGCGGACCTTCGTCGAGGCTCACGCCGTCGACCGGTGCGATCTCGAGCTCGAAGCGACCCTCGGCGCGCGCACGGATGGCGCGCAGGTGTGACTCGACCGCGAACGCCTCCATGTCGTCGCGGGTGAGGTCCCACTTCTCGGCGATCATCTCGGCGGCGCGGAACTGGCTCACTTCCTGGTCGCCGTAACGCTCCTGCCATCCCTTCGAGCCGCGGAACGGATCGTCGAAGCCGAGCGGCTGCGCGAGCGTCATCGCGCTGCTGATCGGGATCATGCTCATGTTCTGCACGCCGCCGGCCACGACCACGTCCATGGTGCCGCTCATCACGGCTTGCGCGGCGAAGTGCACGGCCTGCTGGCTGGAACCGCACTGACGGTCGATGGTGGTTCCCGGGACCTCGTCGGGAAGGCCCGCCGCGAGCCAGCACGTGCGCGCGATGTCGCCGGCCTGCGGTCCGACCGTGTCGACGCACCCGAACACCACGTCGTCGACGGCCATCGGATCGATGCCGCTGCGGTCGAGGAGCGCCCGGATCGAGTGCGCGCCGAGATCGGCCGGGTGCACATCTTTCAGCCCGCCGTTGCGACGACCGACCGGCGTGCGCACGGCCTCGACGATGAAGGCTTCCATGGGTTCGCTCCCGGAGGTCAGAGGATCTGGGCGCCGACGAAGCGACGATGCCACGCCGGGTCGCCCCACGAGGCATCGAGGGCCCACGTGCGCTTCATGAACAGGTGCAGGTCGTACTCGGTGGTGTAGCCGATGGCGCCGTGGCACTGGAGCGCGGCGCGCGCGGCAATGCGCGCCGCGTCACCGGCTTGCGCCTTGGCCATGCTCGCGTGCAGGCCGGCCGACCGGTCACCGGCAGCCATCGTGGCCGCGGCGCGGTACACGAGCGGGCGGGCGAACTCGAGCTTCGTGCGGGCGTTGGCGAGGTGGTGCTTCACGGCCTGGAACGTGCCGATCTTCACGCCGAACTGCTCACGTTCCTTGGCATAGTCGACCGTCATCGTGAGCATGCGCTCGGCGAGCCCCACGAGCTGCGCGGCGGTGCCGAGCACGCCCCGGCGGAACGCCACGGCCGCATCGGCCACGGGCCGCTGTGGTTCGCAGCCGGCAGGGATCGAGACGTCGAAGAGACGCCGCGCACCGTCGACCGAGGTGTGCGCCACGAGTGAGCAGTCGCTCGCCGGCACGGTGCGCACGCCGTCGGCCGCGAGAGTGAGCACCACATCGGCGGAGTCGGCCCATGCCGTGCACGGACTCTCGGGTACGACTACGACTGCGCTCTGCGCGTGCTGCACGAGACCCCACGGCGCGGCGATGAGCATCGTGTCGACGATCGGTTCCGGCAGCGCCGCGTAGCCGGCCGCCTCGGCGATGAGGATCGCATCCACTTCGGTCAACCCGAAGCCGCCGGTCGCTTCGGGTGCCATCACCGCGAGCGCGCCCATCTCGGCGAGCGCGGCCCACGCCTTCGGCGCGCGACCGGTGTCGTTGGTCCATGCCGCGCGCACCGCCTCGGGCGCGCACTCGCGACGCAACAGGTCGCGCACCGCGTCGCGCAGCTCGAGCTGCTCGGTCGTGAACGCGAACCTCATCGTCGGGGGAGTCCGAGCACTCGCTCGGCGATCACGTTGCGCTGGATCTCGTTCGTGCCCGCATAGATAGGACCCGAGAGCGCGAACTGATAGCCCTTGATCCATTGGGCGAAATCGCCGTCGACGAGCTCGGCGTGGGGACCGAGGAGCTCGAGAGCGAGCTCGTGGAGGCGCACGTCGAGCTCGCTCCAGAACACCTTCACCATGCTCGACTCCGCGCCGGCCTGTCCGCCGTCGAGCAGCTTCGTGACCGTCCAGAACGTCTGCCAGCGGTACGCCTCGGCGTCGATCCACGCCTGCACGATCCTGTCGCGCAGCTCGTCGTCGACCGGACCGTCGCTCGCGGAGCTCGTGACGCGGTCGCGGTGCAGATCGATGAGCCGTTGCGCGGTCGCGAGGAAGCGGCCGGGGGAGCGCAACGTGAGACCGCGCTCCGAGCCCGTGGTCGCCATCGCAACCTGCCAACCCTTGTTCACTTCGCCGAGCACCATGTCGTCGGGTACGAACGCGTCGTCGAAGAACACCTCGGCGAAACCGTCGTCGCCGTCGAGGCGCTCGACCGGGCGCACTGTGATGCCGGGTTGACGGAGATCGACGAGCAGGTACGTCATGCCGTTGTGACGAGGCGCGTCAGGGTCGGTGCGAAAGAGACCGAAGAGATGCGTGCAGAACGCACCGCGGGTGGTCCAGGTCTTCTGGCCGGTGAGGCGCCAACCGCCGCCCGCGTCGTCGCGGCGGGCGCGGCTGCGGATGCCGGCGAGGTCGCTCCCGGCGTTCGGCTCACTCCAGCCTTGGCACCACGCCTCTTCGCCGCTCGCCATCTTCGGGAGGATGCGGGTCTGCTGGTCGGGGGTGCCGAACTCGAAGATCGTGGGGGCGAGGAGGAAGATGCCGTTCTGGGTGACGCGTTGGGGGGCGCCGGCGAGCCAGTACTCCTCTTCGAAGATGAGCCATTCCCAGAGGCTCGCATCGCGGCCGCCGAGCTCGGTGGGCCACGACACGACGGCGTAGCGGGCGTCGAAGAGGCGACGCTCCCATTCGAGGTGGGCGGCGAAGCCGTCGCGGGTGTCGCCGGAGGGCAGCGGCGGGTTCGGGACGTTGGTGGCCAGCCAGTCGCGCACCTCGGTGCGGAAGGCCTGCTCGGCGGAGGAGAAGTCGAGGTCCATGGGAAAGAGCGAGATGCTACGCCGCCCCTGAGCCCCCACTCTCACCCCCGCCCCGGCCCAAGAACGGGGGCGTGCTTGTCCTGGGGAGGGTGTGGCGGGATTTGACTGGATGTTGGCATTGCCGCCATCACTGGCGCCGTGCATGATCTCCGCATGACCCGGCGCATTGCCATCGTGGCCTACGACGACGTGCAGCTCCTCGACGTGGCCGGACCCCTCGAGGTCTTTGCCCTCGCCGAGCGGTTCGCGGGCCCGGGCGCCTACCAGGTCGAGGTCGTGGCCACCTCGTCCGGCCCGCTGCGCTCGTCGAGTGGGCTCGCCATCGCCCCCCATCGCGCCCTCGATCAGGTGCGGGGTCCCCTCGACACCATCGTCGTCGCGGGCGGCCAGGGCACACCCGTCGCCGCGACCGACGAGCGGCTGCTGTGCTGGCTGCGCCACCGTGCGCCCCGCACGCGCCGCATCGCGAGCGTGTGCTCGGGCGCGTTCGTGCTCGCCGCCGCCGGGCTCCTCGACGGTCGCCGCGCCACCACGCACTGGAGCGAATGCGACCAGCTCGCCCACCTCTTCCCGAACGTCACGGTGGAGCACGATCCGATCTTCGTGCGCGACGGCAACGTGTTCACGAGCGCCGGCGTCACCGCGGGCATCGACCTCGCGCTCGCGCTCGTGGAAGAAGACGAAGGCCGCGACGCGGCGCTCCTCGTGGCCCGGTGGCTCGTGATGTTCGTGCGGCGCCCGGGCGGCCAGGCACAGTTCAGCGCGCAGCTCGCGACACAGACCGCGAGTCGCCGCCCACTCGCTGAGCTGCAGAGCTGGATCGTCGAACATCCCGACGCCGACCTCTCGGTCACGGCGCTCGCCGGGCGCGCCGCGATGAGCGAGCGGAACTTCCTGCGCGTGTTCGTACGTGAGGTCGGCATCACGCCGGCCACCTACGTGGAACGCGTGCGCGTCGAAACGGCGCGCCGTCTGCTCGAAGACACCGCGTTCTCGCTCGACGCGGTCGCGCGCGCGTCGGGATTCCAGAGCGCGGAGACGTTCCGCCGTGCATTCCATCGCGTCGTCGCGGTGGCGCCGAGCGAGTACCGAGCGCGCTTCCGCATCGCTTCCTGAACGGCCCGCACTGCCCTCCGAACTTCCCCTTTCGCAAGGAGCTCCGCCATGCAGATCGCCTGCTTCATCTACGACGGCATCACTGCGCTCGACATCGTCGGCCCGTACGAGGTGCTGCAACGGCTCCCCGGCGCCGACCTTCGCTTCGTCGCCAAGGAGGCGGGTGCCGTGACCACCGACAACGGCCTCCTCGGCCTCGTGGCGCGCGACGCGCTGCGCGACGTGACGGCGCCCGACATCGTGGTCGTGCCCGGCGGCTGGGGGAGCCGCGCCCTCGAACGCGACCACGAGGTGCTCGACTGGATCCGTGCGGTGCACACGACGAGCACCTGGACCACGAGCGTGTGCACGGGAAGCCTCGTGCTCGGTGCCGCGGGCGTGCTCGACGGCCTCGAAGCGACCACGCACTGGGCGCAGCTCGAGCGCTTGCGTGAGTTCGGGGCCACGCCCACCGGACGTCGCGTGGTGCCGCAAGGCAAGGTCGTGACCGCGGCCGGCGTGTCGAGTGGGATCGACATGGCGCTGTGGCTGGCCGCCGAGGTTGCTGGCGTGGAGTGGGCGCAAGGCATTCAGCTCGGCATCGAGTACGACCCGCAGCCACCGTTCGACGCCGGCTCGCCCGACAAGGCGCCCGCCGCCGTGGTCACGATGCTGCGCGATCTGTTCGCGGCGCGCGCCTGAGGCGCGCGCCAACGGTCGTCAGGCCGCGGCGCGTCCGTGGCGGGCCGGGTCGTACGCGACGACCTGACCCTTGCCGAGCCGCTTGGCGTCGTAGAGCGCGAGGTCGGCGGCTTTGAGCAGCGCTTCGCAGCCGATGTCGGAGCCGGAGCCGGCGCCGGCCATGGCGATGCCAACGCTCGCGCCGATCGCGGCGGGAGCGCCGCGCACATCGAACGGTTGCACGAGAGCGGCCACAACCCGTTCGGCCACGTGGCGCGCATCGTCGGTGGAACCCACCGGATCGAGGAGCAGGAGGAACTCATCGCCACCGAGGCGGGCCACGGTGTCGCCCTCCCGGATCAGTCCTTGCAGCCGGCGCCCGACCGCAACGAGCACCTCGTCGCCGGCGTCGTGGCCGTGGTCGTCGTTGATGGCCTTGAAGCCGTCGAGATCCACGAACAGCAGCGCGAGCTCGGCGCCCGACGTCGCCCGTTCGGCGCGTGCCAAGGCGTTCTGGATGCGGTCGAGCACGAGGCGGCGGTTGGGGAGGCCGGTGAGCTGGTCGTGCGTGGCCTGCTCCACGAGACGGCGTTGCGCCTCTTTCAACGCGGTGATGTCGCGGGCGACGGCGGCGATGAAGCTGCCGCCGTGTTCGGTGGCGCAGCGCACGAGCACGAGCGAAACCGGGATCACGAGCCCGGCCGCGGGCGCGATCGACAGCTCGCCACTCCAGAAGCCGTGTTCGAGCACTTCGGGCCAGCCCTCGTTCGCGAGCGTGAGCCGCGAGGGCGCGTCGAAGAAACGGGCGAGGTCATCACTGTCGCTGTCGAGCGCGGCGCCGTAGATCTCACCGACACGGTTGAGGTACTGCACGTCTCCGTGCTCGTCGGTCATCGCGACGAAGTCCGTGAGTGTTGCGAACAACGCTTGGAACTGCTCGACCGCTTGTTGGCGCAGCACTTCGTCGTGCACGTCGGCGGTCACTACTACGGTTCGGCCGGTGCCACCCGACTCGACGCGTCCGGTGATGTCGACCCAACGCGTCGCGCCCGACGAGTGCAACGAGCGGCAGCGCACACGCCACAGGTCGCCAGTGGTGAGATCACGCGCAATCTTGCGCAACAGCATCTCGCGGTCGTCGGGGTGGATCAGCTCGAGCATGTCGTCGATGGCGCTGACGTCTCGACCGGTGAGTCGTTGTTCCGCGGTGTTGGCGAACAGCACCCGGCCGCTCTCGTCGGTCAAGACCATGCCGAGCGGCGAGGTGTCGAGCACGAACCGCAGCTGTTCTGTGGCTCGATCGCGTTCCCGTTCCGCGGCGACGCGCGGCGTGATGTCTTCGACCACGCCGAACAGCAGCTGCACGCGGCGGTCGGTGGCCCGGATGCCGGTCACGCGCATCAGGCCGTGGCGCACGTCGCCGTCGGGGCGCACGTAGCGCTTGCGCACCTCGTAGCCGTCGATCTCGCCGGCGAGCAACGCGCGCACGAGCGGCGCCTCGGCTTCGAGCTCGGCCGCGTCGGAGAACTGCACGTAGGTGCCGGCGACGACGTCGTCGTGGGCGTGACCCATCAGCTCGCAGAGGTGTTGGTTCACTCGGACGAACGAACCGTCGACGCGCGTGATCGCCATGCCGAGCGGCGCAGCATCGAACGCGCCGCGCAGCGTCTCGTCTGCGGTGAGATCAGGCGCGCCGGCCGCGCCGAGATCGATGTCGCGACGTGTGCTCTGCGCCTCGATGTCGAAGTCGGCCATGGTCGCTCCCGGGCGGTCGCAGCGCGCGACTGAGCGATGCGCGGCGCGATGGGTCTGCCGTCAATATCGGCCGCCGCGCCCGGGATTGGAGAGTGACTACCGGCTGACGATCACGCAGCTGCCGTGGCCGAAGAGGCCTTGGTTGATCGACAGCCCCACCTGGGCGCCTTCCACCTGGCGGGCGCCGGCCTGGCCCCGAAGCTGCCAGGCGAGCTCGCAGACCTGGGCGATCGCCTGTGCCGGCACGGCCTCGCCGAAGCAGGCCAGTCCGCCGCTCGGGTTGACCGGCACGCGGCCACCCAGCGTGGTCGCTCCGGATCGCAGCAGCCCTTCGGCGTCACCCGGTTCGCAGAGGCCGATGTGCTCGTACCAGTCGAGCTCGAGCGCGGTCGACAGGTCGTAGACCTCGGCGCAGCTCAGATCTTCGGGCCCGATGCCCGCCTCTTCGTAGGCCGCGCGGGCGATCGAGCTCTTGAAGCCGTGCGTGGGGAGCGCGCCGATCCCCGCGGCCGAATCGGTCGCGAAGTTCGGCATCTCGATCACCGGGTTCGGGTAGGTGGGCGTGACGGTGGAGACGCCGCGGATGCGCACCGGATCGGCGTGCCCGTGGGCGCGCGCCCACTCCATCGACGTGACGATCATCGCGGCCGCGCCGTCGCTCGTGGCGCAGATGTCGAGGAGCGACAGGGGATCGGCGACGAGAGGCGAGGTGAGCACGTCGGCGACCGCCGTGGCTTTGCGATAGCGCGCGTTCGGGTTCTCGAGTCCGTGCAGGGAGTTCTTCACCTTCACCTGCGCGAAGTCGTCGCGCGTGGCGCCGTAGAGCTCCACGCGCCGCCGCGCGTACAGCGCGAAGTACGTGGGGTTCGTAGCTCCGAGCAACCGGAAGCGCAGCCAGTCGGGATCGTCGCCGCGCTCGCCCTTGTTCGGTGCGAGGAAGCCCTTCGGTGTTGTGTCGGCGCCGATCACGAGAGCAACGTCGCACAGGCCGGCGAGGATCTGCGCGCGTGCTGATTGCAATGCCGTGGCGCCGCTCGCACACGCCGCATAGCTCGACGCGACGCGCGCGCCCTGCCAGCCGAGTGCCTGTGCGAAGGTCGCGCCGGCCACGTAGCCGGGGTAGCCGTTGCGCACCGTCTCGCCACCGGCGACGAAGTCGACGTCGGGCCACGTGATGCCCGCGTCGTCGAGTGCGGCGCGGGCCGCGACCACGCCGTACTCCACGAAGTTGCGGCCCCACTTGCCCCACGGATGCATGCCCACGCCGATCACGGCGAGATCGCGGTCGCCGCTCACGCTTCAACTCCCGAGGCGGGTCCGATTCGACCATCGATCGACGGCGCGGGAACCCATTGGTAGATGACGTACTCGTGTTCGTCGTCGCTGTAGAGCGGGCCGAGCACGAGCTCCATCGGCATGCCGATCCGCAGCTGCGCAGGATCGGCTTCGGTGGCGAGCGGCCCGAGCACCACGATCTGCTCGGCCTCGAGCTCGACGGCGCAGACCGTGTACGGCGCGGTCTGTACCGATGGCTCCGGCGGCGCGTAGTGGTTCGTGGTGTACGACCAGAGGCGCCCGGTGCGTGACAGCTCCACCGGCTCGCGAGCCTCGAACGGCGCGTTCGGATTCGCGCTCACCGCCAGCGACGGCGGCCAGAAGTAGCTGCCGCTGTCGACGCCACGAGTGCCGATGAGCTTCGGCTCCGCTTCGTCGAGCGTGAACCATCCCTCGATGGCCGGTACGCGCGATCTGGCCGTCATCCGTCGGCTCCCAAACGCTTCAAGGTCGACTCCGCTTCGTGGACGATCCGTTCGATGACCTCGGCGACCGTGGGCAGGTCGTCGATCACGCCGACGACCTGACCGCTCGCCATCACGCCGCTCTCGACATGGCCGTCGACGAGCGCGGCCTTCAGCAGCATCGGCGTGTTCGCGGCCATGAGCACTTGCGCCCACGTGTACTCGCCGGAGCGCTTCATCGCGCGTCCTTCCGACATCATCGCCCGCCACGACAATCCGGAGAACCGCTTGAAGCGAACGGCGTTGGCGAGCGCGCGCGGGAGGCTCGTGAGTGCGCCCGACTGTTCGAGCTGGTTCACGAGATCGGTTCGCAGCACGCGATGAGGCATGCCATCGACGCGCGTGGTGACCACGGTGTCGGTGACAGTGCGCTCGAGGTAGTAACGCTTCACCGACTCCGGCACTGTGCTCTCCTGCGTGAGCAGGAACCGTGTGCCCATCGCCACGCCGCTCGCGCCGTACGCGAGCGCGGCCACGAGGCCGCGACCGTCGAAGAACCCGCCCGCCGCGATCACCGGGATGTCGACCGCGTCGACCACTTGCGGGAGGAGCAGCGTGGTCGGGACGGGGCCGGTGTGACCACCGCCTTCGCCACCCTGGCAGATCACGGCGTCGACGCCCCACTGCGCGACCTTCTCGGCGTGACGTCGCGCACCCACACTCGGCACCACGCACACGCCGGCGTCCTTGAGCCGCTTGATGAGCGCCTCCTTGGGAGCGAGCGCGAACGAGGCGACCTTCACGCCTTCGCGTACGAGCAGATCGAGCCGGCTGTCGATGTCGTCGGCATCGGCCCGGAGGTTCACCCCGAACGGCGCATCGGTGCGTTCCTTCACGGTTTCGACGGCGCGTGTGAGCTCGGGGAGCGACATCGTGGCGCTGGCGATGATGCCGAGCCCGCCGGCTGCACTCGTAGCTGCCGCGAGGCGGGCTCCGGCTACCCAACCCATGCCGGTCTGAACGATCGGGTGCTGCACGCCGAAGATGTCGCAGACGCGTGTGTGCAACGCCGCGTTCGTCACGGGTTTGGTACCTCTTGCTCGCCGAGGCCGAGGGGATCGATCACGTCACGGATCAGGCGAAGCTCGTCGTCGGTGGGAAGCCTCGACTCGTCGATCGTGTCGTCGACCACCGGCTCGAAGCCCGACGCGGCAAAGATGTCGTCGACCGTCACTCCGGGATGCACTGAGCGCAACCGCATCCGATGGTCGGGTGATTCGAAGTCGAAGACGCCCAGGTTGCTCACCACGCGCGGGAGGCAGTGGAAGCGTGCCGCGTGCTCGCCGAGCGCGGCGGCGCGGTCGTAGCAGATGCCGGTGACCACATCGACCTTCGCCACGAA